>JBMFPP010000331.1:1695-3550 GCA_049969055.1 Armatimonadota bacterium
AGGGTGCTGGAGCTGTTGGAGCAGATGCGCAGTCGTCAAGACGAATCTGGGTCGGAGTGCAAAAGGATTTTCGAGAGTATCAGCCGCCCGGAGGTGCTTTTCCTGGCTGCTCTTCTGCACGATGCTGGGAAGGTGGATCTTTCGCGTTCGCATGCGGAGACTGGGGCGCAGATTGCGCGCCGGGTTGCCAAAAGAATGGGGCTTGACAGCAGTGCGGTGGAGCAGGTTGAGTTTCTGGTTCGCCACCACCTTTTGATGTCTGAAACCATTAGACTGCGCGACCTCCATCAGGAGCAGACGATCAGAGATTTTGTGGCTGTTGTGAACTCTCCGGAGCTTTTGAACATGCTTTACCTACTGACCAGAGCAGATATGGAAGCTACCGGCCCTGGTGTGTGGACCCCAGTGCAGTCGCAGTTTTTGGATGATTTGTACTACCGCGCGGAGGCCGCCATAGCCGGTTACATGCCCCCGCAGGATGTGGAAGCGGTTGCGGATGGGTATCGGAATCGAGTTCGCGAGGAGCTTTCCTTGCACAACCTGCCGCCTGACGATGTGGAACGTCACTGCACTTTGATGCCGGTCACTTACCTGCTCAACACCCCTCCAACCGAGATAGCCGCACACATCCGCATGGTTCAGCGCGCGCTTGCAACTGGTGCTCCAGTAGTTCGGTTCTCCAACGAGAGCGGCCGCGGCTTCACCGTGATAACTATATGCGTGCGTGAAGATCCTCAGCCGGGGCTTTTGAGCAAAATTGCCGGCGTTTTGTACGCCAACGATGTTGCTGTGCACGCGGCCCAGGTGTTCACCAGCTCCAGAGGCCGCTTGGAGAGCGGGGAAGAGGTCCCCAGCTTGGCTATCGATACCCTTTGGGTGGATTCTCGCGGCAAAGAGCTTTCACGCACCAAAAGGGTTGAGGTGGAGCGAGATCTCATTCGTGTTCTTTCCGGGCAGATGAGTGTAACCGAGCTTCTCGGTAGGAAGGGGAGGCGCCTTGGCGAGGGCAGTGAAATCATCAATATTACGGCGCGAAACGACCTTTCGGACACTCATACGGTTATCGAAATACGAACGCCGGACCAACGCGGTCTTCTTTACCGGATCACAAGGGCAATTGCCGCTCAGGGCTGGCACATCCACAGCGCGCGTGTGAACACGGTTGGGGCGGAGGCGAGAGACGCTTTCTACGTGACTGACAGCGAGGGCCGCAAGGTCACCGTTGATACCACTGCTCTTGCGGAAGCAATCAGGCACCCTATTTAGCGCTATGAACCGAAGGTCCTTGGGTTCGTCATCCAATGCAGCTCTTGAAGCCGTTGCAAAGGAAGTAGCTCGGAGCGCCGGCTTGGACGAAGCTCTTGCGCCTGATATCCTCTTGCTGATCTCGTCCGGCAGCGGTCTGGTGGGGGCGCCCATCTTGGATGCGGTGGAGAAGATTGCCGCGGCCGCGGCGCGCTCTGCCGATCCGCACATGGCTTTGGGGAATTTCGCCAGATGGGCGAGCCGACTCGGCAGTGCATCTACGGTGTTCCGCATCTTCTTGGAAGATCCGAAAATGCTGGACGATATGGTGACTGTCTTCAGCGCCAGCCAGTATCTGTCCGACATTCTGGTTCGCGATCCGCATTACTACGACGTTTTCTTGGACAGCCGATTGCGGACAGCCGAGGAGCTTTACTCCGACATGTCTGCTGTGGTCCGCGCTTTCTCTTCTACCGAAGCCAAACTTGATGTTCTGCGGCGGGTTCGAAGGCGCGAGATACTGCGCATCGGTTTGGTGGATTTTACCCATGCCGGCGAGGTTCTATCGGATCAAGAGGCGCAGGAGCAGGTTCTGAAAACTGCTTTGCAA
>JBMFPP010000332.1:0-3547 GCA_049969055.1 Armatimonadota bacterium
CCGATGGATGCAACCTCGATTGTGTTGGAGAGCAAACCGGCTATCCAACGCCTTGGTACCATCTGGAGTGAGGATTTGCGCACCGTTACCTATACCCACGATCAGCTTCAAGGTGACGCAACAACGTATCACCTCACGATTTGGTCCGCCCGCGATATCTTCGGGAACGAGATGGAACAGCCGTACTCTTGGCACTTTGTAACCATTCCGCCGGTGGATGTTGGGTTGGCCATCACTCCTTGGCCGATGTACCGCCACGATCCACAGCACACCGGCAAGAGCTTCTACGTCGGTCCGGCCGAGCCGGAGGTTCGATGGACTGCTCCGGTGCGGTCTTTGGTGTCGTCTCCCGCCATGTGGAAGGATCCTGACCGCACGGTGTACGTGGGTTCCGTTGGGAAGGCGCTTTACGCCATCAACGGCAAAACCGGCCAAGAGAAGTGGAGCTACGGAGAATCTTCGTGGGTGAGCTCTTCGCCGGCAATAGCCGCAGATGGAACGGTTTACATAGGCCTGCCGTCCGGCGGTCTGCACGCAGTTACTCCGGAGGGCAAGCAAAAGTGGGTGTTCAGCCAGGATGTTGGAGCCATAAGCAGTTCTCCGGTTATCGGCGAAGACGGTACGATCTACATCGGCGACGACAGAGGAGTGTTTGCGGTAACCCCGAGCGGCAGTTTGAAGTGGCGGTTCAAGACGGGAGGCGGCTTCGGAGCGCCCGTTATCTCTTCTCCAGCCGTAACGCGGGACGGCAAGACCGTGGTGTTCGGTGCCGATGACGGCGTGCTTTATGCAGTTGACGCCGAAACCGGCGTCGAGCAGTGGCGCTTCTACACATCCGGAGACATCAAATCTTCGCCCGCCATTGGTTCTGATGGGACTATCTACTTTGCGTCCAACGACGGGTTTACTTACGCCGTCAACCCGGCAGATCCGAAAGTTGGCGGGCGCATCCAACCGCGGTGGAAGGCTTCCACCGGAAGGGTGAACATGTGCTCGCCGGCGCTTTCCGAGGGGGTTCTTTACATCGGAAATGAGGCCGGCGTGCTGTACTGCCTGGATGCCAAGACCGGCGCCGTTAAATGGTCGTTCGATACCGGAGGCGCCATATTCGGTTCGCCGTGCGTTGACTTCAACGGAATCGTTTACGTGGCGTCCAGCGGCCAAGATAAAGAGCGCCAGAGGGTGCTTGCACTAACCGGAGACGGGGTTCTCAAGTGGGCATGGAAAGTTGGCAGTCCCATTACGTCCTCGCCGGTTTTGGGCGACGACGGGACTTTGTATGTATGCTCTCAGGATCAGATGGTGGCTTTGCGCAAGCTTGGCGGGGTCGTGTTCGGCGATTTGACTGGAGACGGTAAGGTGCAGGTGGTGGATGCAACCAAGGCGCTCAGGATTGCGCTGAAGATAGATCCGGCCACCGAAGCGCAGTTGAAAGCGGCCGATGTTGACGGGGACGGAAACGTGACCGTAAGGGATGTTACAAGGATTCTCAGGCGCGCCGTGGGCTTGATTCCGGACGACCAGTGGCCTTAGTTAAGCCCACCGCAGTGAGCATTTTGAGGTTGGGGGTGTGCATCTGTGCACCCCCTTTTCATTTTTGCTGTGCAGTGTGTTTTTGTGATTGTTTGTTTTCGGTCCAAGGTTCTCTACCGCACCTGCGCAGGTATCCAAGCAGTAAAGCCTCTGCCAGTCGGCTTATGTAAGTCCCCAGGAACTCTTTTCTGGCAATGCGGCGGACGAGGATGGTGTAGAGTCCGAGGCGGTTTCCGCCGAAAACATCGGTGAAGATTTGGTCGCCTATTACGGCGGTTTCGCCCGGAGCTGTTTTCAAGATTCGCATGGCTTCTCGGAAGCTGTGCCTTCTGGGTTTGCGCCCCCTTATACATGGAATTCTCAATTCCGCTCCTAGGGTTTGAAGCCGTTTCTTACGGCTTGTGTTGGACAGTATGCACAAGTGCAGTCCGTCTGCCAAGGCAGATTCCACCCACTGCCGCACCTCCGGCTGTATGGTACTGCTGTTCCACGGCACCAAAGTGTTATCCAGGTCTAATATGGCTCCCCTTATGCCGCGCGCCAAGAGGCTTTTGGGGCATACCTCCGTTAAAGAGGCAGCGTACTCGCGCGGCGCTAGGTAGTTCACGATGAATCTATGCAAGAAGCTTCGGCTCATGATTGGGTGTTTAACGAGGCGATTCTCCTTTTCGCGCGGACGTGTTCTTCGAAGGTGGTGGAAAACACATGTGAACCATCGGGTTTGGCAACATAGTAAAGGTAGCGTGTGGGAGCGGGGTTAAGCACAGCTTTTATGCACGCAAGCCCCGGGTTGCAGATCGGTCCAGGGGGAAGGCCCTTGTGCTGGTAGGTGTTGTAGGGTGAATCGACTTTCGTATCTTCTATAGACAAGCGCGCCTTGTGGGTGCCCAGGGCATACTGCACAGACGCATCGCATTGAAGCGGCATACCAAGGCGTAGGCGGTTCAGCAGTACGCCTGCAATGAGCGGGCGTTCCTCCGGCTTTTTGGCTTCTCTTTCCACAAGAGACGCCAGTGTAATAACTTTTGACATCGGCAGGTTGGATTTCGCGAACTCCTGCTCCAGCGGTTTGGCAACCTTCCACGAGAAGTTTGCAAGCATTGTTTCGATTATTTGGCGATCGCTTGCCAGCCTGCTGAACTTGTAGGTGTCTGGGAATAAGTAGCCTTCCAGATTTCTCGGGAGTTTCAGGCTTGGAATGTGGAAACTTTTCCCACCCGTTTTGGCCAGAAGCGTGAACCTTCTTTTGCTTACCAACCCAAGCTCTTCCAGGCGTTCAGCAATTTGGCTTATGGTGTAGCCCTCCGGAATGGTGACCCATATACTGACCGACTCTCCCCGGGCGATGATCGATACTATCTGCGCCAGGGACATATGCGGAGAGAGGCGGTAGTCCCCTGCTTTCAGATTGCGGCTTTCGCCGAGGATGCGCGCCATCAAGCTGAAGGCTCTGGCGCTTCTTATGATGCCGTGGCGGCGCAAACGCACTCCGATTTGCAGGGCGCTGGCGTTGCGCGGTACGGCAACAACGGTGTAGCGCGGAGTGGACGAGGCAGGCAGGAAGCAGTAGGCCGCTATTCCTGCCGCTCCGCATACCAAGAGAAACGCCAACAAAGAGGCTAAATTTCGCCGGGCTCTCCTCGACATTTTCCACCAAGAAGTTTTGGCGTTCAATTAGTTCATGTTTGTTTGCCAAAACTTCTTGTCAGGCAGTTGAACGCATCGCCGCCATTATATGGAGGGGCGGAGACGGCGTCAAGCGGCTGTTTTTTTCCTTTACCCCTTTTCACTCGAGCGAGGGGAACCAAGCGCTCTATTCTCCCCGCAGTGAGGCCGGGGATCTGAAAAAAAGGATTATACTTTCATTGTGGGGAAACAGGTTGCATATACCGACAAGGAGGAGGAAAATGAGATTTGTTCGGCTTTTCTTGGTGGTGGTTTTGGTATGTACTGCGGCTGTTTCGTTGGCGCAGGCGCAGATGCCGGGTGATGCAAATGGTGACGGCAAGATCGG
>JBMFPP010000333.1:0-3542 GCA_049969055.1 Armatimonadota bacterium
CCGTGGGAACCGTGGATACCTTTGGTGTTAACAGTCGTCCGTGTAAACCTGATGCTTGCTTTCTTCAACTTAATTCCGCTACCACCATTGGACGGCTCTCACATCTTGGCTGGGTTGTTGCCGCCCAGGCAGTCTTCAGCTTACAGACGAGTGTTCGATAGGTACGGATTTCTTATCCTTATCGGGCTGGTTATGCTGGCGCCCGGGATTTTGCACCTTTTGGTTTGGGTTCCTGCAAACGCTTTTCTAACCGTGCTCGACAAATTTTTGGGGATGATCCCCTAGGCGTAAACATTCCGCCGGACGGGCAAAATAGCTCAAATCCACTCAAAGGGCTTCAATTTTTGAGACGATATCGGACACGGGTTGTGTAAAGATTTTGGCCGAAGACCACAACTTAAATAAGGATGGGAAAACATGGTGAAGGGTCGTATATTAAGTGGAATGCAGCCAACGGGCAAGCTTCATTTGGGTAATTTGGAGGGAGCACTACGCCAGTGGGTACAGCTTCAGCACGAGTATGAGATGTTCTGCTGCATAGTTGACTGGCATGCATTGACAACCATGTATGAAACCTCAAGAGAAGTTGCGCCGAATGCGCGTGAGGTAGCCATAGATTACTTGGCGGCAGGATTGGATCCTGCTAAGTGCTCCATATTCATACAATCCCACGTGAAGGAGCACGCTGAGCTTCACCTTTTGTTCAGCATGATAACGCCGCTCGGATGGCTCGAGAGGGTACCGACCTACAAAGAGAAGCGCGAACAGCTTCAAATAGAGTCGGCCTCGTACGGACTGCTGGGATATCCCGTTTTGCAGGCGGCAGACATACTGGTTTACAAAGCGAACCTTGTGCCGGTTGGAAAGGACCAACTGCCGCATCTGGAATTAACCCGCGAAATTTGCAGGCGCTTTAACTACCTGTACGGCGAGGTTTTCCCTGAGCCACAGGCGTTGGTTAGGGAGGAAGCCGCACTGTTGCCTGGAATAGACGGGCGCAAGATGAGCAAGTCGTACGGAAACACGATACTTATTGCGGACGCGCCCGACGTGATCAGGAAAAAGGTTTCCATGATGTTTACCGACCCCGAGAAAATATACCGGCACGACCCGGGGCATCCGGAGCGCTGTCCCGTCTTCGCATACTGGCAGGTTTACGGCCCTGAACAAGCCCAGCGCGTGGCTGAACAGTGCCGCACCGGCGAGCTTGGGTGCGTCCAAGATAAGAAGGATTTGGCCGAAGCAATCATCTCGGCTTTGCAGCCGATCCATCAGCGCCGACGCGAGCTGGAATCTGCACCGGACTACGTGGAATCTGTGCTGGCTCAGGGAGCCGAGAAAGCACGCGCTGTGGCTTCGGTTACGATGGACGAAGTGCGCAAGGCCATGGGATTGTACTAGCTTTTGATGCACGATAGATGTCTGATAAGAGTAGGCGGCTTTGACGGCGATATCGGTTCGCTCCTTGAAGAGGTGCGCGAGGAGCGTCTGAGCATATACGACGTTCCCATAGCCTCGGTTGTGGAGCAGTGCGCCGCTTTTCTCGCTCTCTTCGATCAACCCGATCTCGATCTTGCAGGCGAATGTATTCTTATCTCGGCGGCGCTTATGGAGCTTAAATCGCGGAACTTGCTTCCAAACCAGCCTCCGCAGGATGTTCCCGCAGAAGAGAACGAGGAGGAGGCGCGTGTACAGCTTCAACAGCGGCTGGAGGAATACCGCCGCTACCGAGACGCCGCGGAGCTTCTGCGCGAAATGGAGGCCTCCCGCAGTCGTTACTTCACACGCCCGCCGGCGCTTGACATGCCTGCGCCGATTCGTCCTCTTGTTGCACTGCCGGAACCTGCAGTGGTGAGCCTGCTGTCCGCTCTGAAGCGCTTGCTCGACGCCGCCGACTCCGCGGAGCCTGTAGAAGTGGTGCAGAGAGAGAAGATCACCCTGCGGATGAAAATGCAGGAGGTGTGGAATATCGTTCGTTGCGCAGGAGGCCACGGGGTCCCCTTCCCAAAACTGTTTCGCGGTGGCTGTTCCAAAATCGAAATAATAGCCACCTTCCTTGCAATCCTAGAACTGCTTAGGCTTGGACAGGTGAAAGTGAAGCAAGACCAACCTCTGGGGGAGATTGTCGTCTATGCGTCCCAACCATGACGGCAAACACAGCACTCAACCCTGCTGTGAGCTTCCACCGGAGCGGGTGCAACAAGCGCTCGAGAGCCTGCTGTTTGCTTCCTCTGAACCGGTCAGCACGCATCGGCTTGCCAACGCTTTAGGTGTATCGGAATCTTTGGTTGAACAAGAGATGGAAAAACTTATAAAATCTTATTCATCAAACCAACGCGGAATTACTATTGTGAAGGTTGCCAACGGGTATCAGATGTGCACGCATCCGGATTTTGCTCCTTTTGTTGCACGGTTGCTGGGGGCGTCCCCGGTGCGGCTGAGCCGCGCCGCGCTTGAAACCCTTTCAATAATCGCATACAAACAGCCGGTAACTCTTCCAGAAATCGACGCCATACGCGGAGTAAGCTCGGCCGGTGTGGTGCGCACACTGCTTGACCGCGGCCTGATAGAAGAGGCCGGGCGCAAGGACACCGTCGGGCGTCCCGTGATGTACGTAACAACCAAAGAGTTTTTAGTTTACTTCGGTTTGCAGGACCTATCGGAACTGCCGTCTCTCGACGAGCTTTCTCCGGAGGCCTGGCGCAAATGACGACTGTTAAGAAGTTTCGGCCTTCAATTACCTCCTGTTTGCTTGGTAAGACTTCTCGCTGGAAATTTCCACACCTGATTCTGCTGATATGCACGTTGGGATTTACCGCAACAAGTTTTGCAGAAAGCGCGGTGGACCTAAGGGAACTGTTGGTTCCAGCACCGGCCGCCTCCGCCCCAAATGTGAAAGCCGCATCCGGGATTTTGGTGGATGTTGGAACCAGAACAATCTTGTGGCAGCGCAACGCAGACGAACCTCGCCCCATAGCATCGCTTACCAAGGTGATGACGGCTTTGCTTCTGCTGGAACACACCAAACCCAACGAGCTGATATCCGCGCCGGCAGAAGTTACTTCAACCCAAGAATCTTCTCTTCACCTGGTGGAGGGGGAGCAACTTACGGCCGCAGACATGCTTTACGCAATCATGTTGCGCTCGGCTAACGATGCCTGCGTGGCAATAGCGCACCATGTGTCTGGTTCTGTTCCGGCCTTCGCAGCCCTTATGAACCGAAGGGCGGAGCAACTTGGATGCCGCAACACGCATTTTGTAAACCCCAACGGCCTTCACGACCCAAACCACTACAGCTCTGCGTCTGATATGGCACGCATCACACTGGCCGCGCTGGAGTATCCTTTGTTCAATCAGGTTGTAGCAACGCGTCGGCACACTTTAAGCCGCTCCCGAAACCACAATGACCTGTTGGTAGTCAATAAATCTCGGATATTGGGACGTTTTGAGGGCGCAGACGGTGTGAAAACCGGATACACCCGCGCGGCCGGCCGATGTTTTATAGGCTCGGCTACTAGGAACGGCCGCCGTGTGCTGAGCGT
>JBMFPP010000334.1:0-3533 GCA_049969055.1 Armatimonadota bacterium
TGGGTGCTTGGGAGGGCGCTTTGCTGGAGCGGTGAGCCGGTTAGGTCGGCCCAACGTAGGGCAGGCACCTCTCGGCCGTCGGCGGGGCGTTTTACAGAGCCGCAGGGGATTTCGTAGGTTGGCTGTCCGTTAGCAACGGCGGTTGGGAAGAACACGCGAAGCATCGGTACACCGATTTGCGGCGAGCCGTACTCCAGCCAATCCACATTGAGAGTGAACTCCACTCTGGGGATTCCAGCACACAGCGCTATTTCGAGGTTGAATTTGGAGTTGTTGTAAGAGCGCCTGGAGCGAAGAGCGGCTCGGTACGGGCCTGTATGGGCCACCTCGAGTGTGGCACCCTCGGTGAACTCAATCGTTTTCACTATTTGCCCGATCTCCCAAGCGGTCATACCATGGGGCGCTTCCATTTGAAACACCAGCAGGCCGAATTTTTGCCCGGGAGGAACGAGGTCGTATCCGGTCTTCTTGTCGATTAGGTGGATGATTGCTCCGGATGCTTGGTCAACTTCCACGCGGAAGAACTCATTTTCGAGGCGTCCGGATGCATCTGCGGATGCGCCTTCTGAGGAAGTTTTTTCTGGGGAAACTGCCACGGCGTAGGTGCGGTAACCGAGACCGGGGACTTCCTTGGCCGGGAATGCCACGGTGATGAAGCTGTGCCCCCAGTAGTGGCCTCTTTCAAGAACCTGGGCAGGGCCGAGGGTTCCGGTTTCATCCCGCACGATTATGCGGTCCGACGGCCAGTTTTTATCCCACACCTTGGCAACAGCAAGCTCTGTTCTTGCCCAAGGGCTTGGGTTGAACACGACGAACGGCTCGTCGCCAACAGGGCCGGCACCGCGGGCGGTTATTCCGGTGCCCAAGCCGGGGTCTCCGGGGCCGGCACCCAATCCAGGACCCACAGTCGAACCAGGGAGTTCGCGCTTGGGAGGGCTGACTAATGCGGCTGTGTTTACCCTCGATGCCACGGTACGCAAACTGCGGGTTTTGATCATTTGGGTGATGCTTTGAATCTCTTGGAACAAACCCTGAGCGTACTCGTATGTGGCATGGACGCCGGAGCCCGGCAGGATGTCGTGAAATTGGTTGAACATGGCGTGCCGCCAGGCGGTGCGGAGCTGTTCCATCGGGTAAGGGATTCCGGCTAGGCCGCGGGCGATGAGTGCGGCGGCTTCTGCCTCTGCCAGGGCGTTTTCGCTGGCGCGGTTAGCCCGCTTGATGTTGCTTTGGGATGTATAGCATCCCTCGAATACAAAGCCGAGTTCTTGGTTAATTACCGGGAGGCCCCGGGCGTTTTGCTCGGCTATAGAGAAGAACGCATCTGTGGTGCTTAGCTTTACGTTTGGCCAGATGGGCCACGAGTTCATTTCCAAAGCAAGAACGAGGTCTCTACGCGTTGGGCCGCCGCCGTGATCCCCAACTCCGTAAACAAAGAGATAGTCTTTGAGGCCGGTGGCTTTTTCGAACTCGAAGAGCAGTTTGGTCATATCCGAGCTGATCTCGCCGTTGTACCAGAGAATTCCGTCGTCAAAAGCCAAGACGCGCGAGCCGTCCGGGGCCTGCCACCAGAACAGGCGCGGTCCGGGGCCGGTTCGGCAGAAGTAGTAGCGGGTAACGCCGGCTCCGGCCAGGATGGACGGGATCGTGTGTGCGTGGCCAAACGTGTCCGGCTCCCAATCGATCTTCACAGCATCGTACGGGATGCCGAATTTTTGCTTGAAGTAGCGTTTGGTGTAAAGCAGGTGGCGGCACAATATTTCTCCAGAAGCCAGGTTCTTATCGCCTTCCACCCACATGTTGGCGGTGATTTCCCATCGGCCTTCTGATACTCGGCGCTTGATCATTTCGAAGACTTCAGGGCAGTGCTGTTCCATGGCGAAGTAAGTGGACGCCTGGCTTTGCGAGAAGTGGAATGTTGGGAATTCCTCCATAAGGCGGTTGACAGTGGTGAAGGTATCGTTTGTGGTTGCCACCGTTTCCGGCCAGGGCCACATCCAGTTCATATCGATGTGGGCGTGGCCCACGCAGTGGATTGTGTATTCTTTGGCCGCTTTACCTATGGGAGCCAAAATCGCTTCCGCTTCTTGGACCACGGCTTCTAAATCGATTGGACCTTTGGACGTTAGCTTCTCCTCCACCAAGTTTGCGGCTTGGATGATAAGCTTTTCCCACTCTTCGGTGTGCTCAGGTTTTGCCTTTGCCATGGATACAGCGAATTCAAGCTCACTGCGCAGTCGATACAGCAGGCCGCGCCGAGATTCGTCGGCGCTTTGAAGCGCGTTCAGGCATTGTGCCAGTTTTGCGGTAACACTCATCATCAATACTCCTGAATTGAGCATTTTTTCGGGTTGTTTAGTGGGCAGGCGCGTGCCCCCTGTATCTGCTTTTGCGGGGCTATAGGGGACTCCTTTATCGTCGCTTTGCAAGAAGTTTTAGCAAACAAACCGCTTGCCGGCGGCTTGGCAGGATGGTTAGCTCTGTTGGGCGAAGAGGACAAGCGGAGAGCCTGCGTAAACAGGCGCTTGGTTATTGTTTCCGAAGAGAAGTTTTGACAAATAAGCAAGAACCAATTGAACCTCAAAAACTTCTTGTCTGCGGAGAGCAAACCTTTGTTCCGAATTGATGAGGCGGACTGCATCAGCTTCTTGAGGGAGCTGCCTGATGAGTCGGTGGATCTTATAGTCACCGACCCAGCCTACTCCGGTATGAACCGCCACCTGATGCTGGGTCGAGGGAGGATAGTTGGCTTTTACCGCTCTGCGGTTTCTGCCCAGCCGCAGAGCTCACAGCAGGAGGTTTCAACAAACCAAGCAGTTCGGCAGGTCAGCGATGAACCAATTGGATGCCAAGCGGGTTGTCAGAAGGAACTAACCAAACGCCGAAACTTCTTGGTAAAAGAGAAAAAGTGGTTTACAGAGTTCCTTGACGATCCGGATGCATACAGGGTGTTTCTTGGGGAGTGCCGCCGCGTTCTGCGTAACAACCGGCACATTTACATCATGTTCGATAGCTTCTCCCTTCTCTCGCTGGGGCACGTGGTACGCGAGTTTTTCGATGTTAAGAACCTCCTCGTTTGGGATAAGGTGAACCTGGGGATGGGCCACTATTTCCGCAGGAGGCACGAGCACATCATATTTGCATCGAAGGGCTGCCGCAAACTGCGTCGGCGAGATCTTCCCGATGTTTGGCAGATCAAGCGGATCAAGGGTGTGTATCCGACGCAGAAGCCGGTTGAACTTTTCGAGAGAATGATCGAGGCCAGCGCAGAACCCGGCTTCGTGGTTTGCGATCCATTTGTGGGAAGCGGCTCTTCGGCGGTGGCGGCTCTGCGTCTGGGATGCCACTTTGTGGGGGCTGACATATCCTCCAGGGCGGTGGCGCTGGCGCGGGAGCGGTGCAGTCGTTTTCTCGAGACTGGGGTGGATCCGTTTGAAGCCGGTCTGCCGGCAGTTAGAATTGACCGGCAAGAAGTTTTGGCAAACCAACATGAACTGATTGAACGCCAAAACTTCTTGCAAGAAGTTTTGGCA
>JBMFPP010000335.1:0-3530 GCA_049969055.1 Armatimonadota bacterium
GTCCGTGAACTCCACCCTAACGACAGGTCCGGCTCCCCTGCACTTCATTTGGGCAATCTCCTCATTAGACGCCAAGCGTGTGGAAACCTTCAGTGTTCCGCCGCCGGGTTGGGCTTTTGCCGCATTTTCTATAAGCTCTGTGAAGCATCGATCAAGCTTCTTTGCATCCCCCTGGATAATGGGGATGTCATCCGCAAGGTCTGTTACAACCTGAAGCCCGGAGTCCTTCGGAACCCCCTCACGAAGCGATTCTCGGATAACCTCGTTTATGTTCACCGGACCAAGCTGAAGGTGCGTGGCCTTCAAGAAATCCCGAAACTCTAAGAGGATCTCTTCAACGCTGAAAACGTTGCGCTTAAGGCCGTCCAGAAGCTGGGGAAGCTGGGGTATGTTCACATTGGAGTTTCTCAGCACGTACTCGAGCTCGTTTACATAGCCTTTTATAGCAAACACCTTGTTGCCGATCATGTGCGCGGATCTGGCGGACATTTCGCCCCATGCGGCCATGCGTTCGCTTTGTACAAGGCGCTCCATAAGCCTTGATATTTCCAGCGCAACCCCGATCTGGTTGGCGAGAGTAACCAGCAGGTCCTCATCTGCATTGGTGAACTCGTGGTGGAAGTACCTGGCGGCACGTTTGCGGCGAACCACTCTCAGCACCCCCAAGAGGCCGGAAGGGCTTTTGATAGGGACGGACATGAGTGCACCGATCTCGTCTGGGGGGAATTCGGGGTGCAGACCGCGCCAACGCGGGTCCTGCCTTGGATCGGCGGTGCGGATGGGGCGGCCCTCCGCCGCAGTCCAACCGGTTAATCCCTCACCGACTGGATAGCTGGCAACGCCCACGAGGTTGGCCAGCGGGCCGCGGGAGGCAACCAAAACCAGCTTGCTTCCGGTTTGGTCCAAAAGAAAAATGGAACAATCCTCCGCGCGCAGAATGCTGGCGGCGGTTTCGACCACCTTCTGCATGAGAGCTTCGGCATCGGCTGTGAGGGCCATTTCGTTACCCAGCTCTATGATTGCGCGCTCGCGCATTTGGTGGTCGGCCATGCATATGGTGAGGGCGGCTTGACTGCCGATGGCCTGAAGAAGGTGTTCTTCACACTCGCCGAACGCGTTTTCTCTGTTGGACTCTAAGTTGATAACGCCGAGGACGCGGCCGAACGAATCCAAAAGCGGCACAGCCAGCTCGCTCATCACATCGTCAAAGAAGGGCAGGTAATAGGGGTCTTTGTTAACATTGCCTGTGCGGTAGGGCTTGCCGCTGGCGGCCACGTATGCGGTTATTCCGCGGCCTTCTTGCTGTCCGATGCGCAGTCTCCGCTTGCGGTTCTCCTCTGTCCACCCTTCGCCTTCGGTGAATTCTATAACCAGCTCACCTGTTTCGTGGTCGACCAAAGCGAGGAAGCCTCGGGTTGCTCCGAGGGATGTTGTGGCGTGCTTCAGGAGGGCGGCAAGCGTTTGTCGTCCCCCTTGAGACATGTCTGCGGCAACGTCGTGAGGGGAAGGTGGAGGAGTTTTGGGCTTTTCAGACATCGCGGAAATACCCCGTGTGAGAAACGGATTGCACCGAATTCCGGCACCGAGTCATTATACCACCTGCAGAAGTTTAAAAGAAGTGGCGGCTGTGCCCCAACTCCTTGGATGCTTGTCCTTACGCCCGGCCTCTCCACTGCCAGCCGCTCATCTTTTCCCACTTTCCTATTTTCGGGAGAGCAAACAGATGCCCTCTTCTGCCTGCAATGTATAGACCGGGGACATGGATTACAATTTCAACCTCATTTCCCACCGGCGGCCGAATCCTCACTCCTCAACTCGAAATCGCTCAACTCTGGGTATCCATAAGTTCCTTCTTTGAAAAGCCCCGTTCGGAATTGCTCAGCTTGCTCCAAAGGCGGCTATGCTCGCTTGAACCATTTAAGAAGCTCTTGGTGGCTTATTTTCACTATGATAGGCCGCCCGTGGGGGCATGTGAGCGGATTCTCGCTGTCAAGCAGGTCCTGCACCAACTTTCGCATCTCAGCAGGAGATAGAGCTTGGCCGGCTTTCACGGCGCCCTTGCAAGCGGCCGTGGTTATAACGGCATCCAACACGCCCTCTTTTGCGGCTGTGCCGGTGCCGTCCAAAGCCGCCATTTCCGAAGCCAAATCTGACAAGATCGCCTCTGGGCTGGATGAAGCCGTCACAGCTGGAACCGCTCTCAGGAGGAACGTACCGCCGCCGAACGGCTCAACCTCGAAGCCGGCGCGGTTAATCTCCTCCAAATGAGCCGATACTGCTGCGGCCTCCTGCGGCCCAAGAGTTACGGTGACCGGCAGTAAAAGCCTCTGAACCTCCAAAGAACCGTCGGTTATGCCTCGCTTCAGGCGATCGTATATCACCCGCTCGTGCGCCACATGCTGATCAATTATCACCATACCGTCCGGGGCTTCACCCACGATGAAGGTACCGGCAATTTGACCGATCAACCTCCAGCTGGTATCCTCGGCGTCGAATTCCCCCTCGGAAGCAGGCGGCCGCACCTCGTCAACCGAGATGCCCAAGCGAATGTTTGGCAGTACCGGCACCTGCGGGAGCCCCTGCGGACGCGGAGCTATGCTGGAGGGCAGAAACTGCGCCGCCCCTACACCGCCGCCGTTGCGCACGGTCCTCGAAGGGCGCAGACCAACCCTTTGAGATTGGCGGCCGCCCAGAAGGGCCAAGCGCACCGCTTGCACAACCGCCTGATGAACATCGCGTTCGTACTTAAAGCGGACTTCCGCCTTGGTGGGATGCACGTTTACATCCACCAACTCCGGGTCCATTTCCAAAAACACTGCGGCAACGGGATACCGCCCATCCGGGATGAGCGTTCTGTAAGCCTCTTCAAGAGCATGAGAGAGCAAGCGGCTGGATATTGGGCGGCGGTTGACGAAAAACGCCTCGTAAGCTCGATTGGGCCGCGATACTTCCGGCGAGGCCGCGAACCCGGTTACCTTCACGTCCTGTGTTTCGTAGAGGATGGGCACGGTGCGGCTTGCGCGCTCGCTCCCCCAAACAGCGGCCATAGCGGCCCTGGCATCCGGAGAGCCTGGGGTCGCAAACACCTCCCGCCCGTTGTGCAGAAGGCGCACCGAAACTTGGTGGTGAGCCATTGCCAATTTGCCCACCAGCTCCACTATGTGGCCCAGCTCAGTTTGGTCGCTTTTGATAAATTTGAGGCGGGCAGGTGTGTTGTAGAACAGATCGCGCACCTCAACACGAGTGCCCGGAGGTACGCCCGCTTCCTCCACGCTTTTCACCGCACCGGCTTCAACCTCTATATGCGTTCCCGACACGGAGTCGTGCGTTCTGGTGAAAAGCTGAAGCCGGCTTACCGCGGCGATGCTGGGAAGGGCTTCTCCGCGGAAGCCCAATGTGGTCACCCGCATCAAATCCTCGGCAGAGCGAATCTTGCTGGTTGCATGCCTCTGCAGGGAAAGGAGGGCTTCCTCGCGCGTCATTCCACAGCCGTTATCTGCCACGCAGATGAGGGAACGCCCGCCGGATTC
>JBMFPP010000336.1:0-3500 GCA_049969055.1 Armatimonadota bacterium
CGCGGCAGTGAGGTTGGTGTTGTCTCCTCCGGCGAGGGCGAGGAATGCATCCGCCTTCTCGATGCCGGCGCGTTTTAGAACGTCTTGGTCTATGCCGAGCCCAACCACCATGGTGCCTCGGAACGATGGGCCGAGGTATCTTCTGAACGAGTCGCGGTTTTTATCTATGATTGCCACCGAATGACCTTGTTGGACCAGCAAGCGGGCAAGGGTGGACCCAGTTCGTCCACAGCCCAGGATTACTATGTGCATTTTGGGTTTCCTCCGAGGATAAGCGGGAATGTGCATGCAGAAAAGCCTAGGCAATTATACTGCAACTCGTTTGGCCGTGCAACTTGGGTTGACGCGGGGCATTGTTGAAACTTACAATTGAGTTGGATGGTTTGGCTTTGGTTTGGGCGGTGTTCCGAGCGTTTGGCGTCCTGCCGTGCAGGGCGAGGGTTGAACGAACCAAGAACTGATGGTCATCCCTACGGCACCTGTTTCTAGCGGCAGATGAGGCGAAGAAAAAGGGGAAATTGGAGGTAGAAATTGGAGGCTACGATTACTAAAGAAGCTGTGGAGAAAGCTTTGGAGCGCATACGTCCGGCCCTGCAGATGGACGGCGGGGATGTGGAGCTGGTGGAAATAGACGGTAGGGTTGTGCGCCTTAGGATGACGGGGGCGTGCCACGGGTGCCCCATGTCTATTCTCACACTGCAGATGGGTATAGAGGCCGCATTGAAGGAGGCGCTTCCGGAGATCGAGCGCGTTGAAGCGGTGGACATGGATTTTGACTCTTCCGATTTGTTCACCGAGTAACCTCTGCCGGAAGTCCGAGTTATTGTTGGACTTTAAGAGTTTAAGCCGGTGCGGCATCTGCAGAGGTGTGCTGAAATTTGGCTTCTGAGAGGGCGAATCCCAACAGCGGCTTTTGCGCAGTTTTTATTTGCTGGGTTTTTGCGCTCTCGGGTGCGATGCTGAGTACACCTCGCGCAGGTGGTCTGTGGTGACGTGGGTGTACACCTCGGTGGTGGCTATGGAGGCGTGGCCCAGAAGTTCTTGAACAACGCGCAGGTCGGCACCTCCTTCCAGCAGATGGGTTGCAAATGAATGGCGGAGAGTGTGTGGGCTGACGTGTTTGGTTAATCCCGCCGCTTTTGCTCTTTGAGTGATCAGCCTCCACAAGCCGGATATTGAGAATTTTCGGCCGAGGCGGGTCAGGAATAGGGCATTGGTAGGCCTTTTGACAAGTTTCGGGCGCACCGCTTGGAGATATGCGCGCAGGGCCTGCTCTGCATGGCTCCCAAATGGAACAACGCGGTCTTTGCCACCTTTTCCGCGGCACCGTACAGTTCTGGTTTCCAGGTCAATATCTTCCATATTGAGGGAGGCGATTTCGCTCGCACGCAGACCTGAGCCGTACATCAGCTCCAGGATGGCGCGGTCTCGAACAGCTGTGGCGGGGTCCTCCGGTTGGTATTGAAGCAGGGTTGTTACTTCTTCAACCGAGAGAGCCTTGGGGAGGCGGCGCGGGAGTTTTGGTCTGGTGATGCTGTCGGTTGGATCAGCCTGGATATATCCCTCTCTCATCAGGTAGCGGCAGAAGGTTCGCACGGGGGAGAGCTTGCGGTGGATGGTGCGTGCCGCCAAGCCCAAACTGCTCAGGTGCATGCAGTAGTTTTCCAGCAAGCCGCGGCTTAGCAGATCGGTGGAGGTGCAACCGTGTTCCTCAGCAAACAGGCAGAACTGCTGGATGTCGTGTGCGTAGCCGCGGAGGGAGCCTTCTGCCAGACCCTTTTCAATCCTCAGATAGTTCAGAAACTCCTCTATTAGGTTTTTCATTCCTCTTTTAAAATCGGCAGAGAAGGGTGCTGTTTTCATAGCGGCAGGGCCGGCGTGCTTTAGCTTTCTTTTGGAAACAGGATGTATTCTGAAGGAGGTAGAAACTAGATGTGCCGATAGATGGTTCGGCGGAACAACGGCCGTTGAACTTTCTTGGGCGACCGGCGGCCAGTTTGCCGCGGAAGACACTAAGGAGGGGTGTTGGAAGTGTCAAAGCTGTGGATGCTTGCCTGGCTCACGCCGCTGTTGATGGCGTCTCAAGCCGGCGGCGGTTCCGAACTGCCTAAGTTCGGCCTTATCCATTACAATGCGCCGGGCAAAACGGTGGAAGAGTTTTTGCGGTGGGCAAAGGAAGCGGGCTTTGAGTATGTTGAGCTTCAGATAGGCGATGTATGGCGCAGGGATACCGATCCTGAAGCGGAAGCACGCCGAATTAAAGCGCTTGCGGACCAGATCGGCGTCAAGATTTCAGCATTATCGGCCGGCAACGACTTTGTGGTTTTGGATGAAGATGCTGTTAAAGCTCAGGTGGAGAGGATGCGGCGGGTATGCCAGCTTGCCAAAATCCTCGGTACTAATGTTGTGCGTACAGAGGGGGGCTCCCCGAAGCCGGAGGTGCCTGAGGAGCGTTGGGCTGAGGCCATCGCTAACTGCTTAATACGATGCAAAGAGTTCATAGAGCCTATGGGCATCTATCTGGCTCTCGACAACCACGGCATGGTAACCAACAACGTTCCGCTCCAAATAGAGATATTCAAGCGGGTGAACTCCAAGTATGTGGGTGCCAACGTGGATACCATGAATTACCGCTGGAGAGGAACCGACCTGGCCACCCTAAACCGCTGGTACGAGCAGATAGCCCCCTATGCTGTGCATACCCATTTGAAGGATGGCACGGGTAGTTTGGGCAATTATAAAGGAGCCGCATTGGGAGAAGGAGAGATCAACCTCCTGTGGGCTGTGCAGTGTCTCAAGAAGGCAGGCTACAAGGGCGTGTGGTGCGCAGAGTACGAAGGCTCTGAAGATCCGGCAGTTGGTTACCGCAAGTGCTTGGATTGGATGAAGAAGCACATCAAGTAGCCGGCTTTGAGGTGCCAGAATGGTTATAACTGAGATACGAACCATCGTTACATGCCCAACCCGCAACTACGTGCTCGTCAAGGTTCTTACGGATGAAGGAGTGTATGGGGTGGGCGACGGCACCTTAAACGGCAGTGAGCTGGCTGTGGCTCAAGTGATACAGCACATGGCCCCACTGCTGGTCGGGCGCGATCCCCAGCGTATTGAGGACCTGTGGCAGTTCATGTACCGCCATACCTACTGGAGGGGCGGGCCCATATATGCCGCGGCTGTCGGTGCTGTGGATCTTGCTTTGTGGGACATCAAGGGCAAGCTTGCCAACATGCCGGTGTACCAACTGCTTGGGGGCAAGGCCAGAGATGGTGTGCTCTGCTATGGACACGCGGGCGGCAGGGATCCTGTGCAGGTGGAAGACAGCGTAAGGGCGTTTTTGGAAAAAGGCTACCGTGCGGTCCGCGTGCAGATGGGCGACTACGGCGGCCCAGGCATCCTCCGCAGGGAGCCACCTCCGCGCGAGGGGGTCCCTGGTGTTGATATCTTTGAGCCGACGCCGTATCTGCTGTCGACACCGAAGCTGTTTGAACATCTGAGGGATA
>JBMFPP010000337.1:0-3498 GCA_049969055.1 Armatimonadota bacterium
GCCGGTGGCAACCACTACATCAACCACGCGGAGATTTTCAACGTCAATTCCCGGGCGGGCGTGAAACTTGATGCCTAACAGCCCAAGCGCCACCGCATGAAACGCCAGAGAAACACACAGGGGATACCGCAACGATCCTTGCCGCTCCACCATCCCTATTCAGCGAACCTTTACATCCGGCTCAGTAGCTATGGAAAGCACACTCGGATTGGCGCGCTTCGCCTCGTCTATCAGCGCAACCACTTTTCCGTAGCGCAGAGATTTGTCTGCGTTAATTATGACCTGCACTCTCGGATTGGCCTCCACCTCGCGGCGCAAAGCTGTAGCCACCTCCGCCATCCCTATGCGCCGCTTCTTCAAGTAGATATCCCCGTCAGCTGTCATTGTCAGTATCACTCGGGCTTGTGCGGTTTTTTCCCCGGTGGAGGCTTTCGGCAGTGCAACCTTAATGCCCGTCATGGTGGTCATTGCCAAAGACGCAATCATGAAGAACACCAAAAGAAAGAAAATGGTGTCGATCATGGGCACGATTTCTATTCGCGCACGCTTTATCTCGGGCTCACGTATTCTCATCCCTTTTCACTCGGAGACGAGAGTAAAATCCACTAGTATCATACCACACAGTAAGGCGCTCACGCCATCGACAGCGCGGTTGCGGCGGCTTTTTATATGCCCCCTTAAGCTTTTGAAGAGCCATGCCGAAAATACTCACAGACAAAGGTTCTGCTGCGCCCCCCGTGACTCTGGATTTCCACGAGTCCGAAATGCCTGACGACTGTGGAACCTAGACGGTCGTGTGCGGCAGGGCCTTTCCTTCTTCCGGCACTCGGATTCGCCAAACGCCGCCACCCTAACAAGAAGTTTCGGCAAACCAACATAGACTGATTGAACGCCAAAACTTCTTGAAAAGACGCTTCAAACGAACAGCAAAGGTTTTGCACAAGCCAACAACTGCCGCAAACTTCCAGTGCCGAAAAAGCCGGTGCCGGTGGCTTATTTACCACCGGCACCACCAACAATGCACAACAAGAAGTTTTGGCAAACCAACATAAACTGATTGAACGCCAAAACTTCTTGAAACGCCAGAAGGACTGGAAAATACACTAACCCAGGCCCTTCCCGCCCAAGGCTTGCCAATCGGCCCCCTTGCCGAAAAAGAACGAAGATCAACTAAGAAGCAAAGGGCACCGCGTTGCACTGGAATTGCGAAAACGGTCCGCTAACACATTTGCCGCAAGCCAGCGCAGTGGTCTCAAACATCTTCTCAGAAGCAACACGCGGCTTTCGGTAATACCGCTTCACGCGCGTGCTCGGGGACTTCTCCTTCTGCACCGGGCTCACCTCCTCAGTGGTCTCTAGGTATATATAACACAGCCCCCGATTGCTGGTCAACCTTTTCGGGTGCAAACTAACCCTAAAAAACGAAAACATCCTGAATTCCCCTTCCAAACACTCCCCCAACAGCCCAAACTCTGCTCGACCCAAAAAGCTTCAAAGCTTCCAACCTTTCAAAGCAGGTGAAGCCAAGCTCCTCAGAGAAAACCAAATTGCTGTTTGGACTGCGGCAAACGTTTGCCGCCGAGATCGAAAGGGTTCGTCTGCTCACAAGGAGCTTTTCGGATGAATCTGCTCATCGGTGCGCATATGCCTGTGGGGCAAGGGCTTGCCAAAGCTGTGGAAGCAGGCCGCTCCATAGGCTGTACAGTTATACAAGTCTTTACCAAAAGCCCACAGCAGTGGCGCTCACGCCGCATCTCGGACGAAGAGGCTGAGGCTTTTCGCCAGGCCAACTCTCAGCAGATGCTCGCCCCTCCGATTGCCCACGACTCGTACCTCATCAACCTTGCCTCCACAGACGGCGAAATCCTCACCAAATCCAGAGAAGCCTTCGTGGAAGAGATTCGCAGATGCGAGCTTTTGGGCATCGAAGTCTTAGTCACTCACATGGGTTCTTTCAGAGATTCCACAGAAGAAGACGGTCTCAAACGCTTGGTTGACAGCTTAAACTTTGTGTTCGACCAAACACCAAACTCCCGAGTGCTGGTTGCTCTTGAAACAACCGCCGGCCAGGGCAACTCCTTGGGCAGCCGATTTGAACACTTCCCCTGGATATTTCAACATGTGAGCCAAAGCCATCGACTGCGAGTTTGTTTTGACACCTGCCACGTCTTTGCGGCCGGCTACGACCTGCGCACCGAAACCAGCTACTCATCTACCATAAGTCAATTTGCCCAAATTGTGGGGCTTGACCGATTGTGCATCTTTCACCTGAATGACAGCAAGCGAGAGCTTGGAAGCCGCGTGGACCGGCATGAACACATCGGGCATGGACAGCTCGGCGAACTCCCTTTCAAACTGATACTCACAGACCAACGCTTCGCCCACCTACCCAAAATCGTGGAGACGCCGCAGGCAGAGCAGATGCACGCTTACAACGTTGCCGTCTTGAAATCCCTTGTTGGCCTTTGCGAACGACCGCCGCGCACTCACTTGGGCTGAAGATAAACGCTCGCGTCTGTAGAATCCGCAATTGGGCACCAAAGAATATCCGGGGAAAGAACAGCGGGGTTTCTCAAGGCTAAAAGAAGGTTGAAAGCCTGCTGTCAACACAGCACGCTGTTTAAGCTCCTTCGGCCTGCCGCATCGCACTGGAATCGCTGGACGTCTCGCTTTTTTCCCTTTCGGACATTACGCGTGGAACTTCAGCCGCAGGAATGTTCACCGCGCCTTTTCCGGACTCCAATGCCCGTACTCGCTTCTCCAACGAGAGGATCTTCTCGGTGTAAACCACTCGCATCTGCTCCACGTCATCCTGCAGCTTCTTAAAACCCTCTGCCATGGCTTTCTGCTCTTCCTGTGAGGCCCCAGGGGTTCGCCCGAGCAGGTTTGAAAGCTCCCGCAGTACCTTGGGCACGAATATGCCAAAAGCCAAAACCGAAAAAAACACAATGGCCACAATTTCGTCCCCTGTTAGCATATCTAGAACCCTCCTGCGTGCTCGCGCGGCCGCGGTTCTGTGTGCCCCTGCTCTCCCAAGCCGCGCTCGAGCATCGTCCGCTCAGGCGCACCCGGCTCGACAGCCGCAGAAGACCCAGCCGCTTTCAGCTGTTTCACTTCTTTCTCCAAAGCCAGAATCTTATCCCCATATGCTACGCGCAGTTCCGCCAGCTCCTGCCGAAGAATCTGTATCTCTCGCATTGCCTTGGATTCAGCGGCATTCCCTTGAAACGAGACCCCGAACGCCCGCAGCAGCTCCCGGATAAATCCGGGTCCGAACACACTGCCAAACACGATGGCAACTATTATAACCGCAGCGGTCCAGAAATCCATAGCAGACTATCCTGTGCACGGTTCTCTAACCCGCACCCAACTTTTCAGAAAACACCACCTGCAAGCCCCTACGGCGTCCTCCGCCCGGCGAGCAATCAGCACGCTACCGCTATTCTATGCCCCCACTCAGGATCTGTCAACCGAACAGCCGAAAGCGGCAGCTTCGGC
>JBMFPP010000338.1:0-3481 GCA_049969055.1 Armatimonadota bacterium
CTTTTCGTGCTCGGTCCACTGCCTGCGGAATAGGACCGCCAGGCACAAAAGGCACAGCCACAGGGATGTGAACAACATTGTCCACATTGCAAGCGGCACGTACCACTCTGCCCACGGGATCCGCCCTGAGGGAGCGCCTTCGAAGAAGCCTTTTACGGCCTCTTGACTGCGCGGGCAGAACCACCATGGGATGTATGGATGTGCCAGCTGGAAGTTGTTTTCCGGTGTGGCGTAATAGAAGACCGACAGCGTGGAGGAGAAGAAAAAGCGACCGATGCCGCATCCCATCATCGATACAGCGACAGCCGCAAAGGAATACGCCGCCACTATTTCGCCGCGGGTTAGGCCCCTGCGCTTTAGGGATCTTATCAGCCAGTTGAACCCAACAAGAGCCAGCAGAACCGCTACCGCCGGCACGGCCGGCACGCTCTCGGTGATTTGACAGGCGAGAACGATGATCTCGGCGCGCTGTACCCATAAAGCACAGACGGCCGTGCCCACCACTCCGATCAGCACGGCGCGCCCAATACCCGCGGAGATGCAGAAGCTTATGAACCTCCTAATGAAGTTTTCTCTGCTCACAAGCTCAAATTCACCGTCTTGAGGAGTTTGCCTTCCTGGATTTCCAATTTCACTTGACGCTGGGCGGCGGCGGCCCATATCATCCTTTATGGTATTGTTTAGGAGGTTGAAAAAGTTTGGCTTTTAGAGGTAATTCGCGCTTGCCTGGAACTCCGCGGGAGCCCGGAATATTGCGCGTTGGCAAGGTTCCCATCTGTGAGTGCGGGGAGCCCTTGGTGGACCTCCGGCAGGTGTGTCCGAATGTTGTGCTGGTGTGTCGGCTTCCTTTTCTTCGGGAAACAGTTGCAAAGATGTTGAACAGGGCGCAGGAGCTTTTGCCCAACGGATGGCGTCTTAAGGTGCATACGGCTTTGAGAACGCTGGAGGAGCAGTCTCAAGGATACTGGAACTACTACAAAAGCCTTCAGGAGAAGCATCCAAATTGGCCGCGCCACATACTGCGCCGCGAGGCGAATAAATTCTGGCATCCGCCGGATATGAAAGCTCCTCCTGGACACTGCACCGGCGGCGCGGTTGATTTACGCATTGTAGACGCAGAAGGCAACGAGATCGATCTTACGTCAACGGTAAAGGAGGGGGCGAATTCACAGCCCACATATTCGAGGTACTTGACCTCGGTGGCACGCGCCAACCGCCAGGTTTTAATAGACGTGATGACGGAAGCGGGCTTCAGCAACTGCGCCGACGAGTGGTGGCATTGGAGCTACGGCGATTCGGCCTGGGCTGCCCGAACAGGAGCGCCGTGTGCTGTTTACGACCGCATCCGTGTGCTTCCGCCGGAGGTGCAGGCGGAGTTGGCCAAGCAACAGGAGAAAGGAAGCGATGCTGGCTGAGCAAGACGGGGAACTGCTGAATTTGCTTCAGCGCGAGTTTCCGCTGGTGGCTGAGCCTTTTCGCGCTGTTGCGGAGCGTCTCGGCTGGCGGGAGCCGGCGGTGCTGGAGCGGGTTCAACAGCTTAAGGATGACGGGATAATCCGCCAGATCAGTGCGATTTTCGACTCGCTGGCGCTGGGTTATAAAAGCTCCCTGGTTGCCATGAAGGTGCCTCAAGAGCGGGTGGATCAGGCAGCGGAAGTGATTAATGCTCATTCTGGGGTGAGCCACAACTATCTTCGCAACCACGATGTGAACTTGTGGTTCACCATTACGGTGCACCCGAGCGTTGACCTGCGCTCCGAGGTTGAACGCTTGGCGGAGGCGGTGCAGGCCGATGGGGTTTGGCTGCTTCCGGCGATCAGGGTTTTCAAAATCGGCGTGAGCTTTGATATGGCCGGCGAGGGCTCTGCAGTGCAGAGAGATACCCCGTCGAGCGGTTCCAGGGCTTCGGGCGCGGTACCTCTTTCCGATATGGAGATTCTCGCAGTTCGGGCACTGCAGGAGGACCTTCCGGTTGTTTCAAAGCCTTTTGGGGAGCTGGCTTCGGCTTTTGGGGTGGGCGAGGAGGAGCTTCTCGGCTTGGGCAGGGAGCTTCTTGAGAAAGGGGTGATGCGGCGCTTTGCGGCGGTGATCCGGCACAGGAAAGCCGGTTATACCGCCAATGCAATGGTTGTGTGGAAAGTGCCGGAAGATCGCGTTGAGGAGGTTGGAGCAGTTCTTGCCTCTTTTTCGGTTGTGAGCCACTGCTACCAGCGGCCTACCTATCCTGAGTGGCCGTATTCCGTTTTCACCATGATTCACGCCCGCCGGGAGGCGGAATGCTACCGGGCCGCGCAGGAGATGTCTCAGGCCTGCGGCATCTCGGAGTACGAGTTGTTGTTCAGCACGAAGGAGTACAAGAAGGTGCGGGTTAGGTATTTCACGGAGGAGGATTTGGAGCGCGCTAAGCGAGCTGGTTGGAACCAGTCCGGGGCAAACCGCGGCGGGCTATAGGGGTGTTTCGCGGGCGGTGTTGTAGAGGGCCAGAACGTTTTCCAGCTTTGTATCCGGCTGAATATTGTGAGCGGGCGCAAGTATGAGACCGCCGTTCCTACCTACAACCGCTATCCTTTGCCGCACCTCGCTTTTCACGTCTTCTACGGTGCCGAAGGGAAGCGTTCGCTGTGTGCTTATAGTTCCGTGGAAGCACAGTTTATCCCCGTAAAGCGCTTTAAGCTCCTCTGGGTTCATACCTTCGGCTTCGGGTTGGACCGTTTCGTAGATGTCCAAACCAAGGGCTGTAAAATCCTCCATCAGAGCCCTTGTGCTTCCGCAGGAATGAAGCATTACTTTGCAACCGTAGGCGTGGCCCAGGTCGATCATCTGCTTGAGGTACGGTGCGAACAGCTTGCGCCATTTGGCCGGACTCATAAGCAGGCTGCGCTGGGTGCCGTAGTCGTCTCCAACAAAGAAGATGTCGATCATTCCGCGCCCTGCTTCAAGGCCGCGCCGGGAGTATTCAAGGAAGAAGTTGAAGCGCTTTTCCGCCAGAGCCAGGTACACCGGATTTTCGTCCGCAATATCGAATATCGTCTGTTCGACTCCGCGTCCGAAGGCAATTCCGTTTATTAGGTCCATAACTCCCATGCCTCCGAAGACTATGCCGTATTCTTCGAAGCGCTTGCACTGCTCCGGGATGACCGAGAAATCGAACCAATCTACGGAAGGCCAGGGATAGCGCTCGACCTCTTCCAAACTCTGCATGTTTTTAAAGGGGAAGTTGCACGGTTCGTCGTAGGTACCTGCTTGGTTGCGCACCGGTCGGCGCTCCACGCCCCAGATATCGAATCCGGGTTGAAGCGGCGGGCCGACGTAGGCGGGAGCTACGGTGCGCAGATCTACACCCAGCCCCTGAAGCACCACATCCATATCGTTCGTGCGGAAGTGGTTGAGCAAGGCGGCGTTTATCTCCGGAGTCCCTAGGTAATCGAGCGGAACCCTATCGGGCTGTACGTGGTTTACAGCCGCCAAGACGCGTTCCTTT
>JBMFPP010000339.1:0-3478 GCA_049969055.1 Armatimonadota bacterium
ATTCCGTCCTATAACCTTGTGGCCGTTTCCGGAGGCCGAGGTAAGTGCGCTGGCCTCCTCTGTGGACGCGATCATCGTGGCCGAAATGAACCTCGGCCAAATGGTGAAAGAAGTGGAGCGTGCGGCTGCGGGCCGCTGTGCCGTGGTGTCGGTTGCGGAATGCACGGGCGAGCTGGTGAAACCCCAGCACATTCTCCAATCGATTTTGCAGGGGACAGGATCCCGTCCGGTTACTTTTGTCAGGAAAGCTTCTTATGAATCCAGACATACTTGATTACACCGAGCTAGTTCGTGAGGAACGCCTGCCTCATATATGGTGCCCCGGCTGTGGAAACGGCATCGTTCTGCAGGCTGTTCTGCGGGCTGTGGCCAAGTGCGAGCTGGATCCGAACAAGGTGGCTGTGGTTTCCGGCATCGGATGCTCGTCAAGGGCGGCCCTCTACGTTGATTTCGATACGCTTCACACCACCCACGGGCGTGCAATCGCCTTTGCCACCGGCTTGAAGCTTGCGAGGCCGGAGCTGACAGTTTTGGTCCTCACGGGAGATGGGGACTGTGCGGCCATCGGCGGCAACCATTTGATACACGCGGCGCGTCGCAACATCGATCTTACAGTGGTCGTTTTCAACAACTCTGTTTACGGAATGACGTCGGGACAGCACTCTCCGACAACGGCGCCCGGGGCCACCGCTACCACTGCCCCTTACGGCAGCATTGAACCAACTTTCGATTTGTGCCGTTTGGCCGAAGCCGCCGGTGCCACCTACGTTGCCAGAAGCACCACCTACCACGCCGTTCAGATGGCATCCTTGATAGAGCGCGCTATAAAGAACAAAGGCTTTTCTCTGGTTGACTGCATTTCTGCCTGCCCTACGTACTACGGAAGACGCAACCGCGAGATGTTCGGCGGTTCCGGAGATGCCGTTGCTATGATGAAATGGCAGAAAGATCATGCGGTGAGCGTTTCCGCCGCCAAACAGATGTCTCCTGAAGAGCTTAAGGATAAGTTTGTGATAGGAGAGTTGGTGAACCGGCCCGCTCCTGATTTTTCAACCCTCTATCAAAACCTGCTTGCGTCTGTGGGTTCGTCTCGATGAATGCCAACGATTCCTCGAAAGGGCGTGTGGAGATAAGGCTTGCCGGCTCCGGCGGCCAGGGTATTATACTCGCTGGGGTTATAATAGCCGAAGCGGCCGCTATCTACGACGGCAAAAACGCTGTGCAAACCCAGTCTTACGGCCCGGAGTCGCGCGGGGGTGCCAGCCGCTCTGAGATAGTCATCTCTGAAGGCGAGATTGACTATCCGAAAGTTGTGTGCCCAGACTTTGTGCTTTTGATGACCGAGGAGGCCGCCAAGGCCTACGGCGCGGATGTAAAGCCCGGCGGGTTGGTGTTGGTGGATTATCAGCGAGTAACCCCGCCCAAAACGCCGGCCAGGGTGGTTGAAATTCCCTTAACCACTATAGCGATCGAGGTGACAGGGCGCCCCATATCTGCCAACATTGTTGCAGTGGGAGCGGTGACCGCACTGACCGGAGCGATCTCTGTGCCGTCCATCGAAAGGGCTGTTGCGGCTCGTGTTCCGAAGGGCACGCAGGAGCTGAACATCCGCGCGCTCCACGCCGGAATCTCCGCCGCCGAAAAGCTTTTGTAAAACGGCTCTTTTCTGTTCATTTTCATCAACTGCTTTTTACGCTTGGTGAACGTTTAAGAGCCTTCGCAATTTCCCCTGATCTGCTGAAAGTCCCGCCGGTTCAATTAGTGATGGTTGATTCGGAAAGCTTTCGAGGAGCGCCTGTTTCGGTGAGCTTTTCGCGCTTGGCGTCTGGAAGGAGCTTTTTATATCTGTGCCGAAACTGCGCATTGGTTGTCTTCAATCGATTGATTTCGGAGGCCGTATGAACAGGGCTGAACTTGAAGCAGTTGTGAGGGATGAGATCATCCAGCGGCGCGAAGAGGGGTGCGACGTTTCCGGTTTCAACGAGGCTTTTGAGGCTGCAGTTGCCAAGCCTTCGCCCGAGGCCGAGCGCGAACTGGAGGCGCTTCTTTCCAAGCTTGAGGCCGTTTCTCCCAGTGGTGATTTTCCGTACTACGAGCCCAGCACATTGGAAGAGATACGCAGGTCCAGGCCTGATGGACCGAGGCGCATTCCGCTTGCTATCTCGGATGCTGAGCTGGAAGAGCGGATTCTTGGAGCATGGCTTGGTCGGTGCGCGGGGTGCACCCTTGGAAAGCCGGTTGAGGGTTGGCCGCGCGAGAAGATTGAAACCGCTTTGAAATCGGTGAATGCTTATCCGCTGGATTATTACTTCCCAAGGGTTGATCCTCCGACAAGCGAGTATCCCATCAATCCGAACGATCCCTGCCTGGCCGAAAACATTCGCGCGATGGCGCGAGATGACGACATCGATTATACCATTTTGGGTTTGCATGCTTTAGAGGAAAACGGGCTCGATTTCACCTCTAAGGATATTGCCAACCAGTGGCTCAGCCATCTACCTTACCACATGGTTTACACGGCCGAACGGGCGGCTTACCGAAACCTTGTTAACGGGCTGGAGCCGCCGGCTTCTGCGGCCTTCCGTAATCCTTACCGAGAGTGGATAGGGGCGCAGATTAGAGCGGATGCTTTCGGGTATGTTGCGCCGGGCATGCCGGAGGTTGCGGCCGAATTTGCGTTTAGAGATGCCGCTGTGTCCCACGTGAAGAACGGGATTTACGGGGAGATGTTTGTGGCAGCTATGCTTGCCGCCGCGTTTACCACAAGCAATATGGAGGAGATCATAACCATTGGACTGTCGGAGATCCCGCAAAACAGTCGCTTAGCCGAAGCAGTTCGAGATGTCCTTGATTGGAGTAAGAGGTTTTCGCGCTGGGAGGCCGCCTGGGAGCAGGTGATGCAGAAATACGGCGGGTATCATGGGGTTCACACGATTAACAACGCGGCTGTTGTGCTTCTTGGGCTTCTGTACGGCGGCAACGATCTAACGCAGACTATATCGATCGCTGTGATGGGCGGTTTGGATACGGATTGCAATGGGGCTACGGCCGGCTCAATCCTGGGTGCCGCCGAGGGGGCCTCAGCTTTGCCGTCTAGGTGGACTGCCCCGCTTAACGATACTATCCGCAGTGTTGTGGTCGGCTTCGACAACAGCCGCATCTCCGATTTGGCTGCGCGCACCGCCTCTGTTGCCAGGCGCGTTCGAGAGCGATTCGGTTAGTAAGGTTGGAGCTATGCCGTTCTACCTGCCTGAGAACCCAGACTACACCATTTTAGACAGTCTCCGTGACTCTGTGCGCTTCGTTCTGGAGGCCAGCTTAACCACCTACCGGGGCCGCATCTGCGCTAAGTCGAGTTTTCTCGATCCCTACGGGAACATTATGCACTGGCACGATTTCGGGGATTTGGAGGGCCCCGGTTGGGCGGCGAACTCTGTTGGAGGCGCACTTCACCTTCTCAGGTTTGCTAAATACGAAC
>JBMFPP010000340.1:0-3471 GCA_049969055.1 Armatimonadota bacterium
GGCCGACGGCGGATGGTCCAAGCACGCCTGTTGGTAGAAGAAGCTCACGAGGCTTGTACCATGGTGTTCGCGGATGCCGTCTATTATTTGCGGCGGCAGTTTGTACTGTCGGGCCAGGTCTATTCCGTCCCGCACATGCGACGCTATAACCAGCATGCTTAAGCTTGGGTTCAACCTGTCGTGCAGGTTGCCGAAGCGCTGGTTTTCTATGAAGAAGTGCGGGCGCTTCATCTTGCCTATATCGTGGTAATACGCCTGGGCGCGGGAAAGCAGTGGGTCCGCCCCAATAGCTTCCGCTGCGGCTTCGGCAAGACTGCCAACCACCATGCTGTGGTGGTATGTGCCCGGCGCTTCCATCAGCAGTTTCCGCAGGATCGGTTGGTTTGGATCCGCAAGCTCCAGCAGTCCAACATGGGTGATAATACCGAACGGCTTCTCGAAAACCGCCACTCCCAGCCAGAAAAGGAGAGCGGAGAAAACTCCAGATCCAACGCCCCAAGCGGCCCCGGTTACCAGTTCCATTGGGCTTAAGCTATCCGAAACGCCGGCTATTGTCCACACCGCGGCGGTGTTGGCGAAGGCCATTGCCAGAACCAAGCGCACCAGAGAGTTTCGATCAACAATTCTGGCAACCGAGTAAATCCCCACCAAACTGCTTACCAGGGAGGCCGCCACATATCGAAGCTCGATATCCATGCTGATTCCGGTGCCAACCGCCAAAAGCACCGCCATCAGCGAGCCGACGCTTGGGTTCACAAGGGCGGCGGACAGCATGCTTGCGGAGGCTATCCACAGCATGCCCACGTAGCCTACCAAGAAGCCGGTTGCTTTGAGGTTTAGGGCGTTGATCCCGATTTTCATACCCGCCACGGAAGCTGTGGCTATAAGGGCCAGCAAACCGAGGAACTTGAACTCTTTGTAAATATTGGGTTGGTAGCACGAAAGATACAAGCTACAGAGGGCAACCAAAGCCGCCACCATAACGGCTATCCAGGCCACTCGCCCCAGATCCATCTGGGGATGCATCAATCCGAGGGCTGTGAGCTTGTCTATATGTTCGCGCTTTACAACCTCGCCCTCGCGAACAATCACCTCGCCCTTCATTATGGTCCACCTTACGGGTGGAACGCGCATGGCTTCTTCGCGGCGGGCCTTATCTGTGGCATCGAAATCGTACAGGCGGTTGTAACGGAGCGCACTTCGGCAGATCTCTACCAGGATGGGGCGGAACTTTTCGGATATGGGAAGCTGAGCAACGGCTTCGACGACTTTGGCTCTGGACGCCGGGAGGTCATCCGGTCGGTTTCTGATCTCCCGGCTCATGGCTTCACCGACGATGCGCCGCGCGTGCGACCGGAGCGCTTGAAGCGTGGGCAAATCGCACTCCGTAAGTACAGACACAGCATCGGGAGATAATCTGATCTTCGATTCTTTGTATATCTCCTCGGCTGTATCGGAAGCCGGCTTCGGACTGCTCACCTTTGCCGACAGAATGATCTCGAAAACCGAGTCGACATCTTTTACACTGTCTTGGGCGGCAAACTCCTCCACTCGGTACTTTGGGGGGATTTGAAGCATCGCCTGCTGGCGAAGCTTTTCGGTTTCAACTTGGTTTACATATTCAACGGTGCGGTTGGCGCGGATATCTTCTGTGGCAATCTCGCCGATGCGGAGGTTGAATCGGTTGGGGACGAGATTTGTAGAGAGCAGGACGGTGATTGCAACCACCGTACCTGCTCCCAATAAAATGCGCTTCCTATCCCCTATTCGGGTTTTCAAGAAGCGCTTGGCTTCGGCCAGGGAAGACAGTTTCATAAGTGGCTTCTCGCTAAGCCTCGCGGCCTTCAGATCCTCAGCCACTTTGCTGTTGCTGTTGTTTCATGATTTTGCGCCGACGGGCGGCCTCTGCCTTGCGGCGCTTGTCGCTTGGCTTCTCATAGTGCTCGTGCTCACGGGCTTCCTTCAGGATCCCCGCTTCCTGCAGCTGCTTCTTGAAGCGCTTCAGAGCACTGTCTAAGGACTCGTTTTGCTTCACCTGAACCTGCGCCATCAATATCCCTCCCCTCGGATTGATTTGGGTCAGGAAAAAGGGCGCTCCTTCACCAATACGGAACCAGATCTCCCTTTTTGTGACCGTTTGCTATTACATTATACCACCCAGAAAAACACTGCGTCAAGGATGAAACTATCTAGTGACTGCTTGACAAGTTGAAGCAGAAAGAAAATCAGCGCATCTTCTTGGCGATGTCCAAAAGCCGCTTCTTAACCAGTTCAAGCCTTGCCTCCTGGCTCTCGTCGTATCTGCCGGCGGCTTTCTGCACGTCCTTCCATCTTCGAAGACCCAACAGCGCCTCGTCCGCCGCTCGAACGCCCAACAGCGCTTCTCTACGTGCATTTTCGACGTCGCCCCTGGCGAGGGCGGCTTCTGCCAGCGCCAGGTGTGCCTCTGCGTAGTTGGGATCCCCAAAATCTTCCAACGCTTTTACCTTGGCTACCGGGCTTTGCTCCAAAGAAGTTATTCTCCGGTAAAGCTCCTCGGCGGCTTTAAGTTCTCCTTTTTGCAGGTATAAACGCGCGGCAGCCATCAGCGGGGTTGTTGCGTTGGGTTCCAGACGCACAGCGGCGAGGTATTGGATCAGTGCGTCGTCCAAACGGCCGGCCCGCTCCAATGCGAGGCCGTAGCGGTAGCGCAGTTTCGCCCTGTTCGGCTCTGCGCTTACAGCGCGGGCAAACTCAAACAGCGCCTGCAGGAAGTTCTGCCGTTCGATTGCTCCTTGTTCGTTTGGTAAAACTTCCTGATGCAAACTCCCAGCCCACGCAAGTGAGGTTGCGTAATCACTGCGGTAGTCCGGGTTGAGCGGGTCCCACCTAAGTGCGGTTCGGTAGAGCTCGGCTTTCACAGCTGGTGCGTTCTGTGCATCAGCTTGCTCTGCATAAATCTCACCGATTCCAAGCGGCAGTAGGAGAGAAGCCACAGCGGCCAGCAGGGCCATTCCAACCGCCGCACAGCGGCTGCGCACTGTTCCGAAGGCGCTTCCACAGCTTAAACCAACGCACAGCCAAAAGGCACATGCGGTGGGGGTTAGGTACCAGCCGTAGTCCACCGCGTTGTGCATGGCAGAACCGATGATTCCCGCCGCGGCCGCTCTCTTAAGCAGAGGAGGGACCGCACTCGGATCGGGGCTTCGCGCGCCAAGGAGGGCGGCCGCGAGCATCCAGATCCACAAAGCCAAGCCAAGCAGACCCAGCTCGGCGGCAAACTGAAGGTAGCTGTTGTGGGCCATGCGGGTAAATCCGGCTTTGGCGAAGCGGGGGTATGCAAATTCGAAAGTGCCGGCGCCGAAGCCCAAAAGCGGTTTTTGGCGCACCGCATCTATCGTTCCCAGCCAGGTGAGAACCCGAAACTGACCTGACGATACCTGCGCCGCCGCTTTTGAGGAGACCCGCACCTTAAGCGGCATGGAGGCCGTC
>JBMFPP010000341.1:0-3470 GCA_049969055.1 Armatimonadota bacterium
ATGGGAACGATTCTTCAGCTTTTGGCGGAAAGAGAGTGTTCGGTATCCGAACTAGTCGCTTCTTTGCCCAAGTACCACATGCAAAAGCTCAGGATACCCTGCACATCCGAACAGGCACAGCGCATGCTTGCCGCGGTCAAAGAGCTCTTTACATCCTACCGCATAGATACACGCGACGGAGTAAAAGTTTCCTTCGAAGACGGCTCATGGTTCCACGTTAGAGCATCGCGCACCGAACCATTGGTGCGCCTTGTGGTGGAAGCCCGAACCGAGAAGCGGGTCAGCGAGCTGATCGAAACTGTCCAAAAGCATCTAAGAATCGAAAAGCTTGCCTGACAAACACCCACAAGAAGTTTTGGCGAACAGATCGTTCACCAAAAACAGCCGCTTTTTGAATCGGCGAGCTCTTAGTACAACACCCGCCTTTAGAATGGGTGAAAACAAATACGCCGGAGGTGCCGAAAGAGTGTGCCGCGCCAAAATTTCGCCGATCTCCGCGCTTATGCTGTTGCTCTTCTCATGCCCAGCCGCTGTGCCGCAATCTCTTGTGCCGGACCCAACCGTCGGTGCCCAGGTTGGAAACGCCCCGATTGGTGGATGGCGGCAGACAGATGCGAAAGGAAACCCAATTCAACCCCAGTGGACGGTTTCTCAAGCCGCGGATGGCTCGCTGTGCGTGGTGACCAAAACCCGCTTAGAGGGCGACTCCTATCTTTTCCATACCTTTGAAACCGGCGGTCCGTTTGAAGTCCATTTCGAACTGCTGACGGGTCCATCCGCATCCCAAAGGGGTTTGGGGTTCGGTCTCTCGCGGGGGAATCCCGGCTCTATAGGCGGCAGGTCGCTTTACATGGCGGTGCTCGGCAACGGGTACATAGGCCAAAACGATGGGGCGTTCTGGCGTCTTTTGGCACCTTACAAGGCCAACACATGGTATCAAATTGGGCTTCTGATTGACCCAGGCATCGGCGGCGCATGGTTCTATCTGGATGGGCGCCTGGTGTTCGAAACCCCGCTTGCGCTCTCAACAAGCATTCATGAGGATGCCGAAAGCCGTGCAAATCGGCAGAACTCTTTCGCCTTTTACTTCAACAACGGCGGCGGCACAGGTGAAACCATTGTTGTGCGAAACGTGCACGTAAGCCAAGCCGACGTACCTTCCGCCCCAAGGGACGTAGCCGCCGAAGCTTTGGACGGGCGGGTGCGGATTTCGTGGCGGCCTGCGCCGGAAGCATCCACCGCGGCATACCGCATATACAAAGCTGGCACGGCGGCAGCCCAAGTGCCGGCTTCCACTTTTCAATGGGATGACAGAGATGTTCAGCCCGGCCGCGCTTACGCCTACACGGTGCGCGCAGTGGACGGTGCAGGCCGAGAGAGCATCTCGTCTTGGCCAGCCGCGGTGGTTGTTCCCGTCAAGCCGCCAAGCTCGCCAGCCTGGGCTGTATCGGGAGGAGCGTTCGATCTGGTTGTTTACGGGGGCACACCCGGTGGTGTGGCCGCGGCAGTGGCGGCGGCAAGGCGCGGTTCACGGGTTGCTCTTGTTTCACCAACCAACCGCATCAGCGGCATGATGGGAGGGGGGCTTGGTATAACGGACATACGGTACCGCAGGTCAGCCAGCGGCATCTTCAAAGAGATGGTAACGCGAATGCTGGCGATGTACCGCGAGGCCTACGGCCCAAACTCTCGGCAAGTTAGAGACTGCAGTGACGGATTCTGGTTCGAACCCCGAATGGCCGATGCGCTTCTGGAAAACATGCTGGCCGAGACTCCGGGAGTAGCCGTTTACAGAAACTGCGTCCTTCAGGATGTGGAAACGGTTCCTCTGTGGCGCTTTGCGGGGGCCAGCAGGAGGGTAACGGCCGTCACAGCAAGGAGGCCGGACGGCTCCATCGTTCGGTTTACAGCTGGCGTTTTCGTGGATGCTACCTATGAAGGCGACCTAGCCGCCGCGGCGGGCGCTCCGTACAGAGTCGGCCGCGAACCGCGCTCGGAATTCGGAGAGGAATACGCAGGTGTTGTTTACTGGGACTGGAACACGATGGAGCTTCTGCCCTCATCCACCGGAGAGGGCGACCGCCGCGTCCAGGCCTACAACTACCGCTTCACCCTCACCAATCGGCCCGGAAACCGCGTTCCCATACCCAAACCTCCAAGCTACGAACGCTACCTGCCAATCTATCAAAACATCGCCAGGGATGTGCGTGAGGGCAAAATATCCAGGATATCCCAGGTGATCTATTTCGGGCCGCTCCCGAACGATAAATACGATATAAACAATATGGGCAGATACTGGCCCTCAACTGACCATATCGAGGAGAATTACGATTATCCGGAGGCGCCTCCCGAGCGGCGCGCCCAGATAGCCCAGGATCACAAAGAGTACATCTTGGGCTTGATGTATTACCTCCAAAACGATCCCGAACTGCCGGAAGATTTCCGCAGGGATGCCCTGCAGTGGGGGCTCCCGAAGGATGAACACACGGAAAGCGGCCATTTTCCAGAGCAGTTGTATGTTCGCGAGGCTAGGCGCATAGAAGGCCGCTATATATTCCGAGAGCAAGACGCAAGGCGCACCGAAAAAACTCCCCGCGCGCCCGTGCACTTCGACAGCATTGCAGTTGCAGATTATCCACTGGACTCCCACGCCACGCGCAAGCGCGAACCGGAACATCCAGAAGCGCTTGAGGGATTCTTCTACCAGCCGCGAATCACGGTGCCCTCCCAGGTCCCAATGCGCATACTTGTGCCGAAGGATCTGGATGGGATTTTGGTGTGCTGTGCCGTGTCCGCCACCCACGTTGGATACGGAACCCTCAGGTTGGAACCGGTTTACATGGCCATGGGTGAAGCGTGCGGCGTCATCGCTGATCTTGTAAGGCGCAGGTGGATACCAACATCCCTAATGCCGGCGCTTCCAGTGCAGGTGGACTTAACCAACAAAGGCGCACTGCTTACCTATTTTCACGACCTAGAAGCCACACAGCCTGCCTTTGCTGCTTTTCAGCTCCTCGGCGCAAAGGGCTTCTTCGAGGACTACACGGCGAGGCCGGCCGATCCCGCAGACAAAACCACCGCAGAGGAATGGTTGGTAAAACTGTTCCCCCAGGCGGCCTACAAAAACCGGCAGTTGGGTGCGGCATCTGAGGAGGGCCCCCTCACCCACGGCGAACTGCGAACGTGGCTGAGTAGTATTAAAGAAACCGCGCTCCGACCAGTATCCGCCGGCTCGTGGGTGCCGTCCTCCGCCAAGCCGGACAGCGCTCTTGTCTCACGTGCGGACTTGTGCAGTGTACTGTGGCGCATGATTCCATGAGCAACAAAAATCCTAAGCCGGCCCTATACTCAAAGGCCCTGCCCTATTGTCCCGCCGCTGAATCGAAGGCGGGTCCGGTGGTCAGCAGGGGACAAGCCTTAGAGCATTGGTGGATAGAATCTTCTCTAAAACACCTTCGGGAATGGAAAAA
>JBMFPP010000342.1:0-3428 GCA_049969055.1 Armatimonadota bacterium
CCGCTACCGCGCACCGCTACTTACGATGGGGTGCACCCCATTACCTCTACCGATAATCTGCGGCTGTATCTCAGCGACGGCGTCACACCTGTTGACGCTCAGTTCAGGGTGCTTGCTCGCTGGGACGGCCTTGTGAGCGATACATCCAAGCGCATACGCTGGGTGCTTGTTGATTTTCAGGCTGACCTTCCGGCCGGCGGTAGCGCTTCGTTTGTGCTGAAGGGGGTTGCGAGCGGCGGCACATCCGGCGGAAGGATTAGGGCGACGGAGTCCCCTCAGTATTTTGAAATCGACACCGGCGCCGTCACGTTCCGGGTGAGCAAGACAGGATTCAACCTGTTTGACTATGTCAAGCGGAATGAGGACGAGGCTCCTTTGGTTACAAGCTCAAAAACCAACGGGATTGTTTTGAAGACCCAGTCAGATGCGGGGGAGATAAACAGCAGTAAAGGCGGCGACGGCTATGAAGTTGTGCTGGAAGAAGTTGGTCCATGGCGTACTGTGGTTCGCGTGAGGGGGTTTTACAAGCCGACACCTTATATGGGCCACCCGTATTATCTCGGCTATACAGCTCGGATTCATGCGTATTCTGGGAAAGACTGGGTTCGCGTTGTGTTTACTTTGGAGAACAGCGGTCAGCCATACTATTGGGGAGGGGCTAGGTCGTGCGACGTGGTGTTTTTGGACAAGCTTCATGCTCGCTTAAACTTGGATGGGATTGGAAACAACCCAACCGTGTCGTTCGAAGGATACTCCGGCACTCTGTCTGAGGGGCAGGAGTGCAAGTTCGAGCAGACGCACCAGCTTGTTGATCCCGCGGACGAGTCCAAGAATTTCGCTTTTGCGTCTTTCGTGAATTCCGGAAGCGGCTTCGCGCCGGCGGGACAGGGAGGAAAACGCGCTTTGGGATGGGCCGATCTCTCGGACAGCTCAAAGGGGTTGACGGTGGCGCTGAGGTGGTTCTGGCAGAACTATCCGAAGGCGTTCTATGCAAAGGGAAAAACCCTGGAAATAGGCCTTTTTCCGGAAGGCCTTGGCGACTGCGACGGCGTGGACGGAACGATGACGATATCCGGGCCTGTTCCCGGAAAGCGCTACCGCTTCTTGGGGGGTTACTGGAAAACCCACGACATGCTCTACTGGTTCCACGGATCTGACGTTTCTCGAAGGTTGGAGCTGATTCAGGCTTTTCAGAACCCGCTTATTGCTCTGCCCAGCGCGGAATGGGTGGACTACACTCGCGCTTTGCCCGGGCACGGAAGGCTGTGCGGCAGAGGAGAATGGAACCCAACTGGAGGAGATCCATCTGCCGCTCCGGACACTCCTCAGCGGGTTCGCGCAGATCTTCCGGCGGCTTTGCAGAGGTACGAGAGGTTCTTGCGCGTGCGCTGGGACTACACCCAGGCAGAGAACCCGGGCGGCGGCATGTACAGCGGCGATGACGGACGCTATCAGCTTTACTCTCCAGATGATCCCTCCCACGGGCTTGCTGAGCGGAGAGCCGGCGGCGGTTGGGGGAAGGTGGATTGGTACGGCTGGGAGGATTTCGGCGATGTCACATGGGTAAGCCAGCACAATTCGCTTGCGTACGACTGGGTGTGGTCCAGTTTGCTCCATTTAATTCGAACTGGAGATATGCCCTGGTGGGAGCTAGCGCGCCAAATGGCGGTCCACAACACCGATATCGACCTGGTGCACGCCATAAAGAGCCCACGCAGAAATGTGGTTTGGTACGTTAAGAGCGGAGATGTGTGGGTGGCGCGCTGGGAGGGCGACTCACACGACAAGGCGTGGGACGGCCAGCTGGTCGGAAAATGGAGTCACAGTTGGAACAAAGGCCGGGTGCTCTATTACCTTTTGACCGGTGAAGAGCTTTACGCCGAGTGCGCCAAATTTGTTGCCGCCGCCCAGGCTGACTTTATAACGAACCCCAGTAGATTGGCGTCGCTGGGGCTTACTGCGCGAGAAACACGCTGGCAGGGCTGGTGCATCGAGGGCATTGTAGCGGCATACACGATAACCGGAGATCCCTCCCTGCTCAGCGCCGCGGTTGAGGGTTTTAGAAGCATAGTGAGCAAAGAGCATGTTGTGGATGGAGTTCGGTGCGGCCATACGTACAACCCCGACGGCGGCGGAACCGCATTGGCCACATGCGACACGTACTACGCAACCCCGCTTATCGATCTTTATTACAATCTCCCGGATGGAGCAGAGCGAGCAGAAGTGCGGGAGTATTTGCTGAGGGTGGCCAAGTGGGTTCGAGACCGGTACATATCCGGCGGTGATATGAACGGGGGGCTTTACCGGCCTGTGAGAGGTGCGCTGGGATGGCCTGAGAGCGGCACCTCGAAGGGGTATACCCAGAACTTATGGATGGTGTGCGACCTGCTGGCTTGGGCGTGGCGAGAGACGGGGGACACCGCTTTCATCGAGAAGGCCGAGAAAGTGTTTCGCGATGGAGTGTTCTGGTGGCAGTTTAGGTATGCAGATTCAACAACCCCGGATTCAGTACCGCCAACGTCGAGAGATCCGCTTTATTTGTCTTGGACTCAGCAGCAGGCGAAAGAGCCGTCCAAATTTCAGAGGTCTTTCCACTATTTTATGGCTGTGGAGCGCGACCGCGAGCGGTTGCCGCAAGCGGTTGGTCCGTCGCCGGCGGATTTGGTGCTGAACTTCAACGTGGAGCGGGTGGATGCTCAAACGGTGAGGTACGGGATATCCCTCAGCAATCCGGGCATCATTACTGCAGCAAATGTGGTGTTGTCTGTACCAATTCCTTCGGGCGGATCCTTCGTTCCTGACAGCGTGATTCTGAACGGTTCACCCGCGTTAGGGGTTGAGCCATCTGCAAACGGGATCCGGGTTCCGATCGGCGATGTGCGGCCCGGTGACAGCGGCACGCTCACCCTGTTGGTTAGGATGTAAACGGCGGGTTTTCCGAATGCAGGCGCAGAGCGTCTCGTGCTGGCGGATGCCAGCTCAATTCTGCCGTCGTAATGGTTCCGTACTGATAGTTTGTGCAAACTGCGCTTCGTAGAGTCGGCGGTAAGCACCATTGGATGCCAAAAGCTCCTCGTGGCGGCCGGTTTCGACGATCTTTCCGTGTTCGAGGACGGCAATTTTATCCGCTTTCAAAATCGTTGACAAGCGGTGGGCTATAACGAAGCAGGTGCGGCCGCGCAGAAGGCGCTCCAGTGCCTCCTGGACAGCGGCTTCCGATTCGGAATCCAGCGAGGAGGTTGCTTCGTCGAGAATAAGTATCCGCGGATTTCTAAGTATGGCTCTGGCTATAGCGATTCTTTGTCTTTGTCCTCCCGACAGCTTAACTCCGCGCTCGCCGACCTGCGTGTCGTAGCCTTGAGGAAGCTGAAGGATGAAATCGTGGGCGTTGGCGGCTCGTGCGGCTGCTTCCACCTCCTCGTCTGTAG
>JBMFPP010000343.1:0-3427 GCA_049969055.1 Armatimonadota bacterium
GTATTGGCTGCACCTACGGAAGCCGCTGAAAGCGCAAGGGCCGTAATCGCACACAAAATCCTAAACCACACCGCTTTACCTCCTTCGGATTGGGATGCTCGGTGCATCCCTTCCAAGGGACTAGACGCCACCGTTGGAGAGCATGTTTCGCTAGGCGGGCGCCGGCCTCAACTTTCATTGTACCGATAAGCATTGGCACCGTCAACTACAGCTGTGCTTTGCACCACAAATCCACGCTTGGGATGAAAGCTGTTTTGGTTTTTATTTGCGAATCGGCGGAACCGTTACAAACCGAACGGTGCGAATCAACGGCGGGCTCAGCGAAGAGTGATCGTTGTTGCACACTTCGATTGTTAACGTGTGGGTGCCATACGGTACGTTGGTGAACACAACGTCTTCCGGCGTAACAACCTCCCTGGCTTTTGATCGGTCGCTGGGGTCGGTATCCAACCACATATGGATGTGCCCTTCACCTGGTGCGTTTTGCGACTTTTGAGCAAAATCCACAAGCTTCAGATTTCGAACTTCCACTCGAACCCGGACCGTGGTGCCCTCTATGATCTCGCCGGTGACCGGCGCTATTACTCGCAGATCAGGTTCAGCCACCACTGGCGGGGCGGATGTGTTCAGAAGCACTCCCACTGCGGAGGAGTCTGTGAGAAGCACCACCAAATCGGGTTTTCCATCTTTGTTCACATCGCCGACAGCGATATCTGTTGGGGCTCCGCCGGCTGAGATTTCGCTTCCGAACCCAAATTTGCGGCCTGATGAGCCGTTTCCAGGCAGAATGCTTACACTCTGGGACCCTTCGTTTGCCACAGCCAGATCGATTTTGCCGTCCAGGTTGAAATCACCAACGGCCGCGGCGCGCGGCGTACGTCCGGTTGGGTATGTAACCGGCGCAGAGAATACACCGCCGCCGAGATTGAAGATAATCGATATTTGGTTGCTTGCCGGATCTGCAACCACCAGGTCGGTATTACCGTCGGCGTTCAAATCTCCTGCGGTTACTGAGTAAGCCAAGAGGCCTGTTGGTATCCGCACGGGAGCGCTGAATCTAGAGCCGGGATGGGCGTTTGCATCGCTGAGCAGTATGGCCAGAGAGCCGGGCACAAGGGTTGCCACTGCCAGGTCGCTCTTTCCGTCGCCGTTTAGGTCCGCCGCCGCCAGGGAGACCGGATGACGGCCGACCGGATAGGCTTCTACCGAGTAGCTTCCATCCGGCTGTCTTATGAACAATCGCACTCTGTTGCCCACCAGCATGTCCGTCACAGCCAGATCTGGCAACCCATCGCCGTTGAAGTCACCAACTGCGACGTCGTAGGTGCCGCCAACCGCGGTTTCCACCCCCTCCGGCAGGCTTTTAGCCAGTTGGAATTCGAAGTTTGCGCCCTGTGTTAGCAGTAGTAGTTTGCTGTTTGCGAATTCCGATACGGCTACATCGATTTGCTTGTTGCCGTCTGCGTCGTACGGCACAGCGCCCATCGGAGTGCCGTCAATCCTAGTTATCACGGGTGCACCGAAGGTGCCTCCCGGCTTGCCGGGCAGAACTATTAGACTGCCGGAGCGGTCTGTTGTCACCACATCCAGCCAGCCGTCCCTGTTCAGATCAACGAGGTTCAGCCATCTTGGGGATGTGCCGGAGCCGGTGGGGAACAGGAGCGGCGGCAGGAAGGCGAAGTTTGGAGCTTCCTCCGCAGGCTTGGGCGTGATGGTAACCGAAGCGGAAGATGTAAACCCGAGATATTTTGCTGTTACTGTTACTGCGCCTGCGCTTACAGCCTCCATAACACCGTTGTTATCGATTGATGCCTGTCCTGTGCTGTCTTGCGCTGGTGCAACCGACCACTCCACGTTTAGGCCAGGTACTATGTTTCCGTCAGGGTCGTTGCCAACGGCGGAGAACACCGCGCTGGTGCCTTCCACAACCTCGGCTGTTTTGGGAGTGATGCTGATTGAAGAGATAACTGTAAAGTTCACCGTATTGTTGCTGTCTGCGCCGCGGACCGTCACAACTACCGGACCCGAGCGGGTGTTCGGCGCAACGGTTGCCATGATCAACCTTGAGCTCCAGGATTTGACGACGGCGGGGACTCCGCCTATTTTCACCGTAGAATCGCCTTGGGAACTGCCGAAGTAGGACCCGCTGATGGTGACTTCTGTGCCAACCGGCGCTACCGCAGGCGATATACTCAACACCACAGGCGGGCGAACCACGGTAACCGTTGTGCTTCCGGTTTTCCGCTCTTCTTCGCGCCCCAACGGCGAAGCAGTGATTATTACCTTGCCAACGTCGGCTGGGGTAAAGAGGCCGTCTTGGCTTATGGTGCCGCTGCCAGGATCACTGGGGTCCGGCTCAGCCTTCCACACGATTATTGCGTCTTTGACTTCGTTGCCCTGGGAGTCTTTTACAACCGCGGTGAACCTAATTCTCTCCCCAAGTCCGATGGTTGGAGATGGTGGGCTGATTTCGATGCTTTGGATTCCTGGCACTATGCGAAACACCAAATCATCGTTGCTGGCGGATCCATCTACCACAACCTTAACCGGTCCGCTCAATGTGCCGGGCTGAACGACGCGGATTCGCGTTTCGGTCCAAAGCTGAACCTCGATCCCAGAGCTGATTCCGTTTATCGTTACGGTGCCGCCGGTTCCCAGGTTCGTGCCCTCGATTTCCAGAACTCCGCGCTGCGATGCCACAGCGGGGTGAATGGATGTGATTCTGGGCCTGGGAATAAGGGTAAGCGCGGCTGTCCCCTTCCAATTTGGATCCTCCGTGCTTTCAGCGGAGATGGTTAGGATGTTGGTCTGGGGCATGTCTACCGGCGGGGTGTAGATGCCGTCTTGCGTTATTGTGCCGGTGGCGGGGTTACCTCCGACTGCGCCGTTTACTTTCCAGACAATCGGCGGGTCTCCCTGGCGCCAGTTTGCGATATTCGCTGTGAAGGCCACTTGGTTTCCGCCAGTTCGTGCTGTGGCCGTACCGGGTGTGATTTGAATAAGTACCTTGTCCCGCAGTTCGATCTCGGCCGTGCCGCTTACTCCTTCAACGGAAGCGCTTATCACGGCTTTGTCGGCCGTTTTTGCGGTTGGAGCTGTGTATATTACCTCGCGTCCGGTGGTTGGTGAGACGGTTCCACCGCCGCTAACCACAGACCAAGTGAAGGTCGGCTGCTCCACGCCAACTGCTTCTGCTTGGAGGCGAACGGTTTTGCCGACGCGTACCCAGTTTCGCTCGGGTGTGACAATCACCTGGACGCGCTTCACCGTAATTGTTATCGAGGCTTCGTGCCCGGGCCTCGGATCATCAACCGGGGTTGCTGTAACAACAACCTGGTAGTCATGGTCCACATCTGTTGGCGCGGTGTAAGTCCCGTTTTGGTCTATGGTGCCTGGGTTGTCTCTTGAATCAATGGGAGCCACGCTC
>JBMFPP010000344.1:0-3426 GCA_049969055.1 Armatimonadota bacterium
ATAGCCGAGCAGCTTGCTCGCCTTGGTGTGGATGTTATAGAAGCAGGCTTTCCCATCTCATCCACCGGGGATTTTGAAGCGGTCAAGCGGGTGGCCGCCGAAGTGCGCGGCCCGGTAATCGCCGGCCTTGCCAGGGCCAACAAAATGGATATAGACCGCGCTTGGGAGGCTCTTCAGCATGCCGAAAAACCCAGAATCCACACCTTTATCGCCACATCCGACGTTCACCTCCAGCACAAACTGCATAAAACGCGTGAAGAAGTGCTTCAGATGGCGGTGGAAGCCGTGAGTTACGCCCGCTCGCTGTGTGATGACGTTGAGTTCTCGCCCGAAGATGCTACCAGAAGCGACGTGGACTACCTGTGCCAAGTTATAGAAGCGGTTATAGATGCTGGAGCAACCACCGTGAACATACCGGATACAGTGGGATACACAGTTCCATCGGAGTTCACTCAGCTTATCAAGACCATCCGCGAGCGCGTGCCTAACATCAACAAAGCAGTCATAAGCGTACACTGCCACAACGACTTAGGTTTGGCAGTAGCCAATTCGCTGGCGGCCGTCACGGCCGGCGCCAGGCAGGTGGAATGCACCATAAACGGTTTGGGAGAGCGTGCTGGAAACGCGGCGATGGAAGAGATTGTTATGGCCATCGTTACCCGCAGTGACCGCTTTCCATTCACCACCGGCGTCAACACCAGGGAGATCTACCGCACCAGCCGCTTGGTGTCCGATATAACCGGCATTCCCGTTCAGCCGAACAAGGCTGTGGTCGGCTCTAACGCCTTTGCTCATGAGGCCGGTATTCACCAGCACGGTATTCTGCAGGAGCGCACCACCTATGAAATTATCGATCCATCATCCATAGGACTGCATTCAAGCCGACTAGTGCTCGGCAAGCACTCCGGCAGGCACGCATTCGAAAAGCGGCTGGCCGAATTGGGTTACTCGCTGTCGAAAGAGGATTTCGAGCGCGCCTTCGCTCGCTTCAAAGAGCTGGCCGACCGCAAGAAAGAGGTTCACGACGAGGATATCGACGCAATCGTGGCAGACGAAATCCGCACCGTGCCGGAAGAATTCCACCTTGAATACATGACGGTGACGGTTGGCCTCGGCGGTATGCCGTGCGCCGCCATACGCATACGCCGCGGAGACGAACTGCTCCAGGACGTTGGCACCGGGGTTGGAGGAGTGGATGCTGTTTACCGCACCATAGATAAGATTGTGAACATACCTCACGTCTTGGAGGACTATTCTGTTAAATCCATTACTGGGGGCACCGATGCACTCGGAGAAGTAACTGTAAGAATACGCGATAACGACAGGGTTTACATAGGCCGCGGTGCATCGCTTGATATAATCGAAGCGTCGGCCAAGGCGTACATGCAAGCCATAAACAAGATGGTTTTCCACCACAAGGAGCGTAGTAAAGCGGAGGGTGCCAAAAACAAAAAATAAAACACAGCAAGGATACCAAGCATGGGCATGACAATAACCGAAAAAATACTGGCTCGTGCATCCGGCCGCAACCGTGTGGAACCCGGTGAGAACGTTTGGGTGAACGTAGATGTGTTGATGACCCACGACGTGTGCGGACCGGGCACCATAGGGATTTTCAAACAGCATTTCGGACCGAACGCCAGGGTTTGGGACCCGGAAAAAGTTGTAATCATCCCGGACCACTACATCTTCACCGCCGACGAGCACGCTCGGCGCAACATAGAGATACTGCGCGAATTCGTTCGCGAGCAGGGCTTACCGAACTACTACGACGTTGGCACGCCGAACTATAAGGGTGTGTGCCATGTGGCACTCCCAGAGGAGGGATACACCCGCCCGGGAGAGGTGCTTTTGGGAACCGACTCCCATACGTGCACAGCCGGCGCATTCGGTGAATTCGCCACCGGCATCGGCAACACGGAGGCCGGCTTTGTTCTGGGAACCGGCAAGCTGTGGCTGAAGGTCCCGCCAACCATGCGGTTCATCTTTGAAGGCGAACTGCCGCCGTACCTGATGGCCAAGGACCTTATCCTGGCTGTAATAGGCGACATCGGCGTAGATGGAGCAACCTACCGCGCCATGGAGTTCACCGGCGAGGCGGTTCAGGCCCTAAATATAGAAGAGAGAATGACCCTGTGCAACATGGCGATCGAAGCCGGCGGCAAGAACGGCGTTATTGCGGCAGACGAAACCACCTTGGAGTACGTACGCGCGCGAACAAACAAGCCTTTTGAGGTGGTCCAAAGCGACCAAGACGCCAAATGGTTCGCCGAGTACGTTTACCACGTGGCCGACCTACCGCCGATGGTTGCCAAACCTCACTCACCGGACAACAAGGCGGCCGTCACCGAGGTGGCTGGCACTCCCTTGGATAGAGCTTACATCGGCTCCTGCACAGGCGGCAAAATAACTGATTTCGAGGCCGCGGCAAAGATTCTGCACGGCCGTGAGGTTAAAATTGATACCTTCGCGGTGCCGGCAACCACCCAGGTTGCGAAAGAGCTGAACACCAGGCATCTGTTCGGCAAACCAATAGCCAAGATACTCACCGACGCCGGCGTTAAGCTCGGCCCACCAAGCTGTGCGGCCTGCCTGGGCGGACCTATAGACACATTCGGCCGCTTAAATCGCTCCGAAGTCTGCATATCCACTACCAACAGGAACTTCCCCGGGCGCATGGGCTCGAAATCCGCGCAGGTTTATCTTGCGTCCCCCTACACCGTAGCCGCATCCGCCGTTAAGGGGTGCATAGCCGACCCCAGAGAGTTCCTGGTTTAGCACAAATCAAAGGAGAGTCTGGGATGAAAAGCATCATAAAGGGCAAAGCTTTCGTTCTAGGAGATGATATAGACACGGATCAGATCATTCCGGCACAGCACCTGGTGTACAATCCATCCATCCCAGAAGAGCGAAAAATGTTCGGTAAATACGCACTTTCCGGAGTACCGGCTCTGCAGTCGGGTTTGCCAAACGGCAATGTGCCTTTTGTGAAGGAAGGCGAGTCCAAATCGGAGTATTCTATAATAATAGCTGGCAAAAATTTCGGTTGCGGCTCGTCTAGAGAGCACGCGCCTTTGGCTCTGCAAATGGCCGGCGTCGAAGCTGTAGTGGCAGAGTTCTACGCACGCATCTTCTTCCGCAACAGCATAAATGGTGGTTACTTAATCCCATTCGAATCCGAAGAAAGGCTGTGCGAAGAAATCAAAACCGGCGATGAAGTGGAGATCCTCGTAAAGGAAGGCGTGCTCCATAACCTTGCTACCGGCAAGACGCACAAACTGAAGCCGCTGGGCGAGGTGCTTCCCATCCTGGAAGCCGGTGATCTGTTTGCCTACGCCAAAAAAACGGGCATGCTGAGCAAAACGGCAACCTAGCGAAAGTGCCCGCAGATTTTTGAAACCCGCGCAATTCTAACACGCTCTCGGG
>JBMFPP010000345.1:0-3424 GCA_049969055.1 Armatimonadota bacterium
CTTGTGGCCACCGCCTCGGGCGGCAGAAGCTCTGCAGGGAATGTGTGGCCCTGGCCATCGAAGTCGCCGTCGTCCGGCGCGGTTTCGAAGGATACGCCGTCAAGGTTGAACTGGTCCTCCAGATGCGCAGGAAGAAACGGGCCTTTCCGCACGAACACGTACGCCAGCCCTAGATCGTTTCCTCTGGAAACCTCGGCTTCAGAGGCCCATCTTCCGTCGCGCAGGGCATCAAGGGCCAGCACGAAAAGACCCGCAAACGGCGGAGTGCGAACCGTGGTGCGGACCAGCACCTCCTCGCCGGGTTTCAGTTCTCCCATCGGGAATTCAACCGGGGATGCAGGACCGTTCCAAATAAGCTCCAAACCGTCCCAGTAATACCAGTGATAGCCAACTTTCACTTCGCCGGGCCGCCAGGTGTCGGGGCCTATGTTGCGCAGAACGGCTTTTACGGTGTACGGGGTGTCTGCATCCAGTGTGGAACCCACGCCTGGTGCAAACGGGAAGTGAACCCCTGGGTCATTTTGTGTCACATATACAGCCTCTTCGCCGGCATGAAGCCGCTTGCCGTCCGGAGTTATCACGTCCCAAAGGAGGGTGTAAGCGGTGTTCTGGCTCAACGCGCTTGGGGGCAGAGGATGGCCGTCCGGGCCGCTTGCCGTAACAGCGGCCTCAACTACCGCCGCCCCTCCCGGCTCCAAGTCTACCAAAGCCGGGATTTTCGCCGCATCCGAGCCGCCGCTGATCAGGACTCCGTTTTTCGCCCATCGGTAAGAAACATACCACAGGCCTTTGGGCCAACTCTGCGCGCTCTCGTTGCGGATACGCAGTTCCGAAGAGTATGTTTTGCCACTGCCCATTATGCACGGTGTTGACGAACCCAACAGATGCGCTCCTTCTTCTATGCCCTCGCTTTTCACCTGCACCGGCAGTGAAACGATGGGGATTGGGCTTGCCCCGGGAGAAGGTATCAATTCGAATGCAAGTTCGTATTCCCCTTCGGACAGCGGTTCTGCCAGCCTGTTGACGGTGGCCACACCTATGGACAGCGTTTCGGTGCGCCGGGGCTGAACATCGCGCTGTACGGCAAGCTGTCCGAATGCATCGATGGGTTGACCGTTTTTTCGCCAGGTGTATCTAAGCGCCGCGCCTCCGCGAATCCAGGTGCGCGTGCCGGTGTTGCGAATCCGCATCTGGACCCGGTTTACGGTTCTCGGGCGCATATATTTGGGTGCTTCCAAGCTCAGAAGCCTGGCCCCGAAATCTCCGTCTTTGTTCAGCGCGGCCAAGGCGGCCATCACCAAGTTCTGCTCGCGGTCGCCGTGCTGGCGGGACGGCGCCACCTCCGTTCCATCGTGGTACCCGTTCCAGCTGTTGATAATCACCCAATCCGGCGGAGATTTATACAGAGAATTCCACCGCTCGATCATGATGCGTCCGGCACTGCGCGGCTTAAAAGCGGCGGCGCTTTCGGTGCCTTGGTGGGAATTCGGACTTATCACTGCGGTTGTAAACAGCCCTGTGGCGGCGGTTTCGGGGGAATCTTTGGCACCAAGCGGTACGACGGCGTCCAGCTCTGCCCCTCGTTCAATCCACTCTGGGGTGCCGGCCACTATCAGCGGATGGCCGAACTCTTGGAGGAATTTCCGCTTGAGGTCAGCCGTCAGTCCGTTCGCTCGGCCGTTGGCAGTGGGGGCGCTTCCTAAAACCACCACGGCCGCGGCATCTTGGGGAGCGGTATTGGGCATCAACACCTTGAACCTAAGGTCCGGCGGCACCAGCTGGAAAAACTCATGTATGAATGCGTAAAGCGCGGCTCTTCCAGCCTCGGCATTCAGGTCCAGCCTTTGGTCTTCAGGCAGGTTCAAGTCTATGTAGGCCGAAATGAGCGGATGCTCCCTGCGCAGAGAACGCAGTTCTTTCAGCGCTTGAACCATGGCCACCAAGCCGGGCACGCTCCAGACGCGGGAATCTCGGCTTGGGCGCCACACCACCAACGCAGAGTCGGCCCCAACTTTCCCGAGCTCTTCCAACTGCGACCGATGCCAAGATACGCGCGTACTGCTGAGCCATGGGCCAATCCCCTCCGGCGGAGTATGGACCAACAGTGAAGAGCCGTCCTTGGCGCGCACATTCAAGCCGGGAGGTTGGCGCTTTGGGTCCCCTTGAAAATGATAATAGTACAGCACAAAGCTAACAACCGGTTTGATTTTTCTGCCTTCACTGGAGGCCGGAGCCGTTTGCTGGCCCTGTACGCCGCAGGGAAATAAGAGAACAGCGCTTAACCAAACAGATGCCAGTATTACCGATCTCAACAGTATCTTAACCCCCTCAAAATTATTCCTTGCGGCGAAAAAGCTTCCCTTCCGCCCCATAGATAGGACGCAAGCATGCACTGAATTAGGTGCGCGCCGATGGGAATCGGGAAGCTTTGACAGCCCATTAACAGCTGTTTGTTTGTCAGAGTTTCTCGACAGGCGTTTTTTAGATCACGAGAAAATGCCGCCGTTTACCCCATGAGCCTCAGTACAACCGCGAGGGTGAAAAAGCTGGCAATTGTGGAGCAGAAAACCGCTCCGGATACAAAGCGCGGCTGTGCGTTGAACTCAACTGCCAGTATGCTGGAGTTTACGGCGGTTGGCGTTGCCGAGAGCAACAGCGCAACCTTTGCGTTGATGCCCTGAAGACACACCAGCTTAAGCACCTCCAACCCTATGAGGGGGGAAACCACTAAGCGCAGTATGCTGGTTTCCGCAATTCTGCAAGCGTCCGCCTTTATGTGCGCCGCCGCGCGGGAAAGTTGAACCCCCAGCAACAGCTGGGCAATAGGCACCATTGCCAATCCAAGGGAGTGAATTGGCTTAAGCACATATTCCGGGGGCATTATTCCAAGCAAGCGCATAAGGCTTGCAGTTAGCGCGGTGTACACGGCCGGCATTTTGAAAACGGTTTTCAATGCTCCGGCGCGGCCGCTTCCCTCGCGGGCCGCGTAATAAACAGCCAGCCACCACAAGCAGGCGTTTTGCAGAAGCACCCATACCACCGCGCGGTCCACCGCATCCTCTCCAAAGGCGTAGAGGCACAGCGGTATCCCGTAGTTGCCTGCGTTCATGAAAAGCGCGGCCAGCATAAACGAAGCTTCCTCTGCGCTTCCCATGTGCCTGATCCGCACCCATGCTTTGGCAATCAGCCACATGACTGCGGTCAGCATGAAAAGAAAAAGCACAAATCCGCCCACCTCGCGACCGGTAAGTTTGGTGGTGAGGATTGAGTGGAAAACCAAGCATGGGGTGAGCACGTATATCGACACTTGGGAGAGACTGCGCGGCTCAACCGGAAGTAAGCGCTCGAACACAAAACCCACAGCGATATTCAGAAGTATGGGCAGAAGAACCCAGAGGACTATGCGGGCCAGGCTGTCATCTAC
>JBMFPP010000346.1:0-3422 GCA_049969055.1 Armatimonadota bacterium
GCAGTAACCCTCGGATTACCCTTCACCCACACTCTGTACCTTTTCCAGGGGAAGTTGCTTGGAGCCATCCAGTGGCGGCCGCGGAAGCGTGTGTAATCCCCCGGTGCGGCCTGGCTGAGCCGCTCGCCGCGCACCGCCAGCAAGAAGCAGAACACACGTGCAGTTTGCCCGTTCGCGATGTCTGCCCGGGTTGGCACGTACATCACCAAATCCGTAGCGCCGGTATTTGGGTCGTTAACCCAGGCAACTGCCGGAGATGCCACTATGGGACCCATAGAAGGTGCCGCCGCAGTAAGCGGCTTAGACGACCGCGTATAGCTCCACAAAACATCCCCGCGAATTGGATCTAGTTCGAATACCGCACCCTGGGACGGCTGGTTCTTATCCACACCAACGGCAAAAAGGCGGTCTGCGTAAAACACTGGAGCCGGCACGCGGAACGGAATATCACTCTGCGGCGTTATCGGCGCCCCGAGATCGGCCGGTTTGGGCCAGTACGGAACCGCCTCACCCCTTAGAACGCGCCGCGCAGGGATAATCGGAAGCGCCCGGAATGCATATACCTTTCCGTCCTCGGTGGCCACATAAACCACATCCACAGGACCCTCAAACGGGTCGTTGACCGTCGCCACCGTGGGCGAAGACACAAGCTTATTAGGTCCCTTTATCTCCTTTTTGAAATCGAAAGACCAAATAATGTCGTAGGGGGCACCAGTGCTGAAATCATGCGCACGGCGGTAGCGTTCATCCAGAAAAGTTCCGTCATCCGGGTTACCATCGCCGTCCAAATCGCGGCCGGGCTCCATATCGAAGGCGTAAAGCACGGCATCTGCACCAACCACATACATCACGCCCTTGTAGATAACCGGAGAGCTGGCGTTCGGATACTGCGGGTTCCAAGGCGATGGATCCTGCGGTCCGTCGGGGAAGGTCCACTTCCGAGACAGCGGAGAGCCGATCTGCTCAGGCGATGCGCCAAATCTGCGCGGGCTCTGCCTCTCTTGAGCACTGTGGAGGTTTATGGAGAGGATGTTGTAGGCCAACTTCAACAGCGGCACCGGAACCGCGCTTACATTCGGATTGAAATACGCCGGGAACGGCCTGCTCGAATCTGAAAATCTTATGCTTCCGTCTATGCGCCACCCTATCCCCAATCCACTGAAAACCACATAGCCGGCACCGTAAGGACCTGATGCCAGCACGACGCTGTTGCCGTATCCCGACACCACTCCGGAAACAACTGTGGGCTCGAAGCTCCCTTTTAACCTATCGAGGCTGTATATAAACCCGTCCCCCATCTGCGCAACGGCGTTCAGCTCCTGAGTAGACACCGAGTACGGAAAAGAAAGCAGTGGGTGCAGAGGCTGCATCGGCTTTAAATCGGCTCCCGCGGCGCTCCTCCGCTGAAAAGAGCCAACACCAAAAGGCAGGTAAACGTTTCCCCGCCCTGCGGCGCTGAAATCGGTCGTTTCCACCCACAAGACAGTGCCGCAGTCCACAGCGCGGCGCAGTTTATCCCGTTCCTCTTCGTTTATCAAGCCGCTGGAGCGGCCAAGGTATAGCACATCATACTCGGCAAGCTGTTCCGGAGAGGCGCGCGAAAGCGGCACCTCCCAATACACCGCCATATCCTTGCTCACAGGCTGTCCCGGCAGATACGGACTGCTCGGCGTTGGAAACATCGGCGTCTGATCAACGTTCCACCTGGCCAACACCGAAGCATCCACCCGCTGAGGGGCCATTGGGTTTACAAGATTCCAACCTTCGGGCTTGAGACCGGTTCTGGAGTCCAGCACGTAAAACAGCTGAGCCGCCTCGCTTGCCGCCAGCGTCTTGCTACTGCCGGTCACCACAATGCCAACCCGAAGCGTGCGGCTCGCCCCGCCGTACGAAACCGCCTGCTCAGCGGAGGCACCAGCTACAAGCACAACCGCCAACACGGCTATCTGAAGCAGACAAACCGATTTCATGCGCATGTCGCACTCACTCCGATGGTGAAGAGTTCGCCGAAACAAAAGCTTTGGAGTTCTGCTGTTGGCAACAGGTTTTGACGCTCGAACTGCAGGGGTAACCCGCTGGATTATCCCTGCTTAGTTTGTCGAAGCTTCTTACCAGTGGTTTCCACAAGCTTGCAAACCCTTCGGCAGAAACAGCAGAATGCACTGCCCGGTCACCCTACATCGCCTCGCCGAAGTACACCAAATCCGGGCTCACAGGCAGTTTCGGCATCAGCGGCAGTGGCCTACCCCAACGGTCAAATCTTAAAGTTTTGCGCAGTTCTGGGTCATACTGAAACGCCAGTCCATCTCCCCCGTGGGCAGTTGGAGCGCCGGAGGGCTTGGTTAAAGGCGTCCAACCCCAACGGCGTGCCCACTCCTCCTGGGCCTTTTCGCTTGCCATACGATTTTGCGAAATGGCTCCAAGCACGGTCACCTTGATGTCCAAAGGCTCGTACGCCAAAGGGTAACTGGACTTCGGCGGCAGGTTCACCCCGGGCGCCCTACGCTTCGTAAGCATCAATTTTTCCCGCGTATCTGCCGGATTGTTGTTAAACCAAACCCCTGGAATGATGAAGAAGGATCCGTTCTGCGCATACACTGCTGCTTCAATACGCACATCCAGAGGCGCAACCGCACACCTAGCTAGCCAATACGGCGCCCCGGAATGGAAACGTATCTCCAGCCAGTTTTCTAAAGAACCGTTGGCTATCCAAGGAGGGCCGTTCGGGAACAAAAGCGGGGTGGTGTCGTAGCTCCACTGGCTCTTCACCGTGGTCACAGGGCGGGGATTCCAAAGAGGATGCACAACACCGTTTTGCAAAAGCCAAGCCGCCGTTCCGTAGTGGAACCCCTGCCCCCCTCCGGAACCTTGAATGGGTACAGCAGTTTGCGAATATCCCTCTGCCGTATGCTGAGTAAACAGCTCCATCCGCACGCCGGAAGCTTTGGTAACCATCACATCCTGGGTCGATCCAACACCCATCCTAGAGCCGGGAAGCAGGTACTCCGAAACGTTGTCTTCCGGATACCGGCTTGGATCCTCCGCAGAAAAGACAAACGTGGTATACCTGTCGTGCGGCGGCTGATACAGTGCAGTATAAGAAACGTCTCCCAAACTGTTCCAATCGCCGGAATAAGTTTCCGGAAGAGCCGTAAAGTAGCTGGTGGCGTTTACGCACACGTAGTCTCGTGCTAAAAGCGCAATTCCAGAGGCCCGCGGCAAATCCGGGCGCGCTCGGTCGCCCTTGAGAATACTTCCCTCTATGTAAATGGAGCCCCCGGAAACTATGGTCAAACTCTGACCGATTGGACGCCCATCCGGACCGATGATATCTCTGGGAAGCTTCCCGCGTATGCGTATATTGCCCTCCGCGAAAATGACCCCGTTCTCGAAGGTTGGCGGCCAGTCCGGCACCCTGCGCC
>JBMFPP010000347.1:0-3419 GCA_049969055.1 Armatimonadota bacterium
GAAATAGTGGTGCACTGTAAAACCGGCGCCCGCAGTGCCAGAGCTGTGCAGATGCTTCTGGATGCCGGCTTTAGAAGGGTGAAGAACCTTAAAGGCGGAATTGAAGCTTGGGCAGACGAAGTTGACCCAACACTGCCGAAATACTGAGCCCTCTGCTCTTTCGGCTTTTACACGCCGGGGCCAACCGGATTTTGCAAAAAGCGGAACTTCACAAATCCTACAACTAGCCGGCAGATTCCTTAGATTTGCGCGCCACCACCCCGAAGTTCAGCGCCAAATCCTTCTCGCGGTCGTAGCGATCCAAATGGTACATCAACAGCGGAGCAACCGCACCAAGCATCAGCTTTGAAAGTATGTAAATGGGAAACAAAAACACCCGAGCCCATCTGGGCCAAAGGAAGTTGTTAAGCCGAGGAAGCACCACCGCCAGGAAGTGCAAGTGCCCTCCCAGCTTCTCTAACCTCTCCACCCGAAACTCAGCCTTTTCAAGCAGGTATTTCAAACCGAAGGACGTGTATCGGTAAAAGTCGTACGGCCGTTGGTGCTCCTCACCCGTAAGCGGCGCGGTAAGTATCAAAACGGCACCCGGCTTCAAACAGCGCGCTATCTCCTTTAGCACGTCCGAGGGTTCTGGAACATGCTCCAAAACCTGGGTGCACAACGCCGCATCAAAGCAGTTCGACTTAAAAGGAAGGCGCAGTAAATCGCATACCACATCCAACCGCGAGTAATCCCAACCAGCATCCCCCTTAGCAAAGTCCGCGCCCACATACCGCGCATGTGGGAAAAAACCGCGGTAGCGCCCCTCCCCCGCACCTGCATCAAGAAGCAGTGCATTTTCGGGAACCAAAAGGGCGGTCTGAGCCACAAACTGGCGAATGCCGGCCGTGCCGGGGTCCATAGCCTCCTGCCACCACAACGGAAGCAGTGCGCGGAACCCTTTCTTTCGGATGTTCTGAAAAATTCCCAGTGCTTTGCTCCTTATGGGGAAAGAATTCGTCGAAGCAAACAAGAGCTGACTGAACCGCAAATTTAAGCCGCGGCTTCAGCCATTCCTACAGTCACAGCTGAAGCCATTCCTACTCCGCCTATCCCAACCGGCGGTCTGGCATTCTACCAACCAGGCATTATCTTCAGCATCAGCTGTTCTATCACCAACCTAGGGTTTGCATTGCGTTCCAAGTAGTAGCGCGCCTGCGTTAAAAACTCAAGCAAGTCTTGGATCTTCGCAGTTGGCAGTTCCGCGGCAACCTGCTGTAGCTCCTTCAAGCGGTCCCGGTTGCGCAGTGGGCCGCCTGCACCGAGCTCACGAACAACAAGCAGGTCGCGGTACCAAGAAAGAGCTATGTCCACCACGCCCTGTAAATCCGCCTTGCCTAAGGCAGTTTCCGGCCCTGCGTAAGCAGACTCGCGATCAGAAGCCGCTTCCTGCTCCGACGAAAGGCTCGTCGGCTCGGCCGGTTCTGCGCTTGGTTTCCCCTTTTGAGAAGCCAACTTCTGAATATCTTCGGCCAGCTTCAGCGCGGCCGCGCGTGGAGCAGAATTAGCAGATAAAAGTATATCCAGCACTTTCGCACGGCGGCTTAAAAAAACGGAGTCGCTGGCAAAGCGTATTGCGGCGCCAACACGGCCCTCGCAGTATGCGGCGGCCAAAACGGCTGTTTCCTCCGGGATTCCGCGCTTCATCAATGCCTCCTGCACCACGGTCAAAGGCTCCGGCGTGAAGCGGATAAGCTGACAGCGCGAAATAACCGTTGGCAGTATCTCCGCAAGATCCGGCGCTATGAGTATGATGGTAACGTACGGAGGCGGTTCCTCCAGGGTTTTCAAAACGGTGTGGCAAGCCGGCGGGCTGAGGCGGTCTGCCTCCGGAACGATGTAAACCTTGCGCCTGCCGAAGCGAGGTCTGAGGTACACGTCAGAACGCATCTCACGCATCTGCTGGATGCCAACGTTTTCGCCTTTTTCTGAGCCCGGCGTGAGCACGTGAACGTCCGGATGGTTACCGTGCATCGAGCGCAGGCAGGATGAGCACCGGTCGCAGGAATCGTCACCGCTAAGCTCGCAGTTGACAGCGCGGGCGAAGATATCGGCCGTTAGGGATTTACCGGTCCCCGGAGGGCCGTAGAACAAGTATGCATGGCTCACGTGTCCGCTGGCAAGCGCACCCCTCAGAACGCGAACAGCCTCTTCTTGCCCCACTATCTCCGAGAAGGACATAGCTTACAGAAGGTTTCAAAATCTCTCGAAGCGTTCTACGTCCAGCACAAAGGCGATAGCACCACCCACAAGCACCTTCACGGGGCTGGGAATAAACGCCCCCACCTGGGATGTATCCGGCGGAAGGAGGTTTACAAACTGCTCTCGGGTTTTGCAGTTCTCCCTTATTAAGTTCAGCACCTGCTCCACCTCTTCGTCCTCGGTACCGATGAGCAGTGTAACGTTTCCCTCCCTTAAAAAACCGCCCGTGCTGGCCACTTGGGTGAATTTAAACCCCGAGTGCCTAAGCGCATCCATAGCTCTGTGCTTGTCTCTATCGTGTATAACGGCAATGATCAGCTTCATGCGTTGAGACCTCTTTCCGCCAGCGCCTGGCGAACATACTTCAGCAACTCTTCGGTAATTTCGTCAGGAGGCCTGTTGGCATCCACAACCCGAAATCTGTGGGGGTTCAGGCGGGCTTCCTCCAAAAACCCCTCGCGGACGCGTCGATGGAAGGACAGCCCTCGCTCCTCAATACGAGAACGCGCCGCCTCGCGAAGCTGTAACTCCTGCTCCTCCAGCGCCAAAGACAGCTGTTCGTTACTGCGCCTGCCCTTTCGCTTTTTGCCCCCGGCTTCGCTTTCCCGGCCGTAGCGGCGGAGTATTCCGATTTCCGGCGGCAGATCCAACAAAAGCGTTAGGTCCGGCTCCAAGCCTCCGGTAGCATACTTGCACACACAGCGAAGTGAATCCAGGTCCAATCCCAACCCGTAGCCCTGGTAAGCAACAGTTGAATCGGTGAACCTGTCGCAGATCACACAAATGCCATCATTGAGGGCTGGACGGATAACCTCCTGCACATGCACTGCCCTGGCTGCCAAAAAAAGCAAAGCCTCGGCCAGCGGTGGAAGCCTTTCGTGCAGAACCACTTTCCGAATGGCTTCCGCGGCCGGAGCACCGCCCGGTTCTCGGGTAACAATGCAGGGAACGCCATCGGCCAGAAGTGCCTCGCGGATGCGTTCTGCCTGAAAGGACTTCCCCGCGCCTTCCGGGCCTTCAAGGGTGATAAAAAGTCCTCGGCCGAGCCGTTTGCCCTTTTCAACTTCACCTAGATGCAAACGGCTCGGGCTCACGGCTTGCTTATCCTAACCCGGCGGTACGGCTCAGTACCGACAGATTCGGAATTGAGGGAGTACTTCTGCACCAACATGTGCTGG
>JBMFPP010000348.1:0-3361 GCA_049969055.1 Armatimonadota bacterium
CCAACCCGGGCCACCACACTCTCATACCGTACAAGCGCTTCAAATCCGAAGATGAGATGCTAACCTACTTCAAAAACCAGGGCTACACCCACGTGCTTTTGAACAGGCGTTGGACGGCGCCGGATTGGGGTACTAAGGGGTGGTCTGCCATGCTGGAGCAGGCCATACAAAAAGGAAAGCTGCGCCGCGTTTTCGCCAAAGGATGGACGGAGGTTTACGAGATACGCAGAAACTGAAAGCCGTTTTGCCATATTAATGTTGGAGGGTTCAATGCTGTTGTACAAGGATGACTGGGCGGAAGCCCAACAAGTGCTGGATGCTTGGTGGAACGGGGAAAGCCTGCCGAGGCCGGTGATTCAGGTGACCGCACCGCGGAGTGAGCCGTACCACGATGTTCCAGCACCTCCAGAACCGTGCTCTCTGGAGGAGCGCTGGCTGAACCCCGATGTGGTGATAGGGCGCGCCCTCAGATATATGGCCCGCACATACTTCGGTGGAGAAGCGTACCCGCATTTGTGGATCAACATCGGTCCTGGCATAGCGGCATCTTACATGGGCTCACCGGTTACGTTTGCAGAAGACACAGTCTGGTTCGGCCGCAACCAACACATGGAGTGGAACCAGGTGCTTTCCATAAAATATGATGCGGAAAACAGGTGGTGGTAGGCCACAAAGCAACTTGTGAGCGAAGCCGCCTCTAGAAATCAAAACCGCTATATCGTGGGAACCACAGACCTCGGTGGAGTCACCGATATACTGGCCTCACTCAGGGGAACCATGAACCTTCTTACCGATTTAGTGGATCACCCTAGCGAAGTAAAAGAAGCGTCAGACCTCATATTAAACTTGTGGCACCGGTACTATGACGAACTAGACGAGATAATCTCGATAGGGCAAAGCGGTACCTCGGCATGGATGGGCATCTGGTGCGCAGGCAAGTGGTACCCTATACAATGCGACTTCTCGGCCATGATCTCACCCGCTATGTTCGAGGAGTTTGTTCTTCCCTGGCTGAGGGAGCAGTGCCGCCGCCTTGATCATACCATCTACCACTGGGACGGCCCCGGCCAAATCCCCCACCTAGACCTGCTTCTGAGCATACCCGAACTAGACGGCATACAATGGACCCCAGGAGCCGGAAACCCAGATGTTGGCGATGAGTGCTGGTATCCCCTGTACAGGCGTATTTTAGACGCAGGAAAGCGCTTGGTGCTTCTTGGGATGGCGCCTAAACAAATACGGGGCTTCATAAATCAGCTGGGTCACCGCGGTGTTTTGATTTCTACATGGGTTGCAACTCCAGACGAAGCGGAAGAGCTGTTGAAAGATGTGGAGGCTTGGTGCCGATGAGCAAGCAAAGAGCCGCAGAAAGAGTCAGAGGAGTGATCGCTCCAATGTTCACCCCTTTCACTGCCGCGGGTGAGCTCGACCTGAACGGAGCGGCGAATTTGGCGCGCTACCTGGCCGATACAGGCTACGTAGATGGTGTATTCGTACGCAGCGGCCTCGGCCAGATGTACACCTTCACCACTTCGGAGGTGCTGGACCTGGCCAAAGCGGCGTTGGACGCCGTTGAAGCTCGGCTTCCTATCCTTGTTGGGTGCGCCGGAGAATGGAACGGCGATCTTGAAAGGCGCCCGGACCCAAAGAGGTACTTGGGAGAAAGCATAAGGCTTTGCTCCGCCGCTTTGGAAATGGGTGCCGCTGCCGCGGTCCTTGTGGTTCCATTCGGATTGCTTCCGTCTACAGGAAGCTCTCCGCAGGAGACCGTGCTTGAGTACTACCGAGAGGTGGCTTCTGCAGTTTCCATACCATTGGTGATCTATCAGCCCCCGGGAACACCGCCGGAATACCGAATCTCTCCAGAGCTCATGAAAGAGCTTCTGAAACTGCACAACATTGTTGGGATGAAGCTCTCCGTATCAACAGCGGAAGAGTTTGCACCGATCTCCGAGGTGGTAAAAGGTGCGCCGTTTAGCCTGATTGCAGGAGCGGAAAACTTCCTATTGGGGGCTCTTAAACTTGGTGCCGTAGGGGTGATCGGCCAGGGGTGCAACACCTACCCTGAAATACTTCAAGCCGTCATCCGTTATTACCGTGCCGGAGATATTAAAAGAGCCGAGGAGGCCCAGCAGGCCGTCTTGAGGGCTCTGCGCGCTACCGACGGCCTTGACACAGGAGTGGTGAGCAAGCAGATACTCATAAAGCGTGGGGTCGCCATGCATCCGTATGGACGGAACCGACCGTCTCCGTACCCTGACGAGATTGTATCCAAAGCAGCCCAGGAGATCGATCGGTGCGCGGCACCGTACAGGAGATAGCCGATGGAAGAGCTTCTTATACTAAGCGTTACTGAACTCAATGCTTACATCAAGGAACTGCTGGACTCGGACGAACTGCTGAGCGGAATCTGGGTGCGCGGGGAGATATCTAATCTCACCAAACATCCTTCAGGGCACATTTACTTCACGCTGAAGGACGCGGAAAGCCAGATCCGCTGTGTTATGTGGAGGAATGCCGCCGAACGTGTTCGCTTTCCTCTGGAGCAAGGGAGCCGAGTTTTGGCCTACGGACGTGTTTCCGTTTATGAAAAAGGCGGAGTATACCAACTGTACGCAGAATATTTGGAACCGGATGGGCGCGGCGCGCTGTTTGAAGCATTAGAGCTCCTTAAAAAGCGCCTGGAAGCCGAGGGCCTTTTCGACCAAAGCCGAAAGAGAGCGCTTCCGCCTTTGCCCTCGCGGGTCGCTCTTGTTACATCTCCAGTTGGGGCCGCGGTTCATGATATGGTGCGCATCCTCCGCCAAAGGCACCCGGGCCTGGAGATAATCATTGTGCCAACGCTTGTGCAGGGCGATCAGGCCCCGGAAAGCATTTGCCGCGCACTTGATGCGGTTGCCAAACTGCCCGGAGTGGACGTGGTGATACTTGCCCGCGGCGGCGGCTCGGTGGAGGACCTTTGGGCCTTCAACGACGAACAAGTGGCTCGGGCAATTTACCGCTCCCCGGTACCTGTTGTTTCGGCGGTTGGACATGAAACCGACTACACAATAGCCGACTTTGTGGCGGATGTCCGCGCTCCAACACCGTCTGCCGCCGCGACACTTGTAGTGCCGGATACCTCCGAATTGCGCATGCGGGTCTTGGAGCTGTACAGCTCAATAATCGAGCGTGCGCTTGCCATCGTTGAAGAACGGCGAAGGTATATCCAGCTTTTAACTGAACGCCCGGTCTTTCTGCGCCCACAAAACCTGCTGGAGGGTAAAATCGAACTCGTTCAGAATTTGCTCTACAGGGCCGCTCGAGCTATCGAAGCAGTTCTGCGAAACCGAGAGGAACAACATGCCGCACTCATGGCGGA
>JBMFPP010000349.1:0-3354 GCA_049969055.1 Armatimonadota bacterium
ATCCATCAAGATCAAATCGAACGGCTGTGCCTCCCAAGCATCGATTGCTTGTTGGCCGTCTGATGCAACTACCACCGAATGTCCGCGCTTTTCCAGTATGCGGACGGCCAGCTTTTGGTTCACTGGGTTGTCTTCCGCCAACAGAATCCGCAGTTTGCGCTTGTTTTCGCGCACGGTGTGGCGCGTAACCAAAGGTCTTGCCCCCCTATCCATGGCGGCCGTCCCCAAGGACATAACAATTGCATCCAGCAGGTCCGATTGGCTGATCGGCTTTGTCAGGTAGGCCGCTATCCCTAATTCTCGACAGCGCGCGGCGTCGCCTCGATTTCCATCGGATGTTAACAAGATTATGGTAGAGCCGGCAAGCTTGGGGTTTTTGCTGATCTGCTCGGCCACTGCAAAGCCGTCCATGTCCTCCATGTTCGCGTCCAACAAAACCAGAGGGAAAGGTATTCCTGCATCGCTGGCCTGCTCCATTGCCGCAATCGCTTCAGCGCCGCTGGAGACTACCGTTGGCCTCATGTGCCAGTTCGTCAGCATTTCTTTCAAGATAGTTCTGTTGGTTGCGTTGTCGTCCACCACAAGGGCGGGCAAATTCTTCAGATTCACGGCCTTGGGTTGAATTTTGGGGCCTTTTTGGAGGCCGAAGCGAGCTGTAAAATAGAAGGTGCTGCCTTTGTTTTCTTCGCTTTCAAGCCATATCCGCCCGCCCATCATTTCCACAAGGCGGGATGAAATTGCCAACCCAAGGCCCGTGCCGCCGTACTTGCGCGTTGTGGAGCTGTCCACCTGCGAGAAGGCTTCGAAGATAACGCTTTGCTTTTCCTTGGGAATGCCTATGCCGGTATCGGCCACAGCAAAGTGGAGCACTACCTCGCTGTCCGTAAGGGCCTCTGTCTTTATGCGAACCACCACTTCCCCGCGCTCGGTGAATTTGATGGCGTTGCCCACTAGGTTCACGATCACCTGCCGCAGACGGCCGGGATCGCCGACAAGTGCATCCGGCACATCCGGTGGAATGTGGCATGCGAGCTCCAAACCCTTCTCATGGGCGCGCATGGCAAGCACTTTCAATGTTTCGGAAAGCGAATCACGCAGGCTGAAGTCCACCGTTTCCAGTTCCAGCTTTCGCGCTTCTATCTTGGAGAAGTCGAGAATGTCGTTCAGCAAAGCCAGCAGAGACTCCGCTGAAGATTTCACCATGTTTAGGTATTCGCGCTGTTCCTGCGTTAGATTTGTATCGAGGGCTAGCTCCGTCATGCCTAGGATGCCGTTCATTGGAGTGCGGATCTCATGGCTCATGTTCGCCAGGAACTCGCTTTTGGCTTGATTGGCAATTTCCGCGCTGCGCGCCATTTGGTTTGCGCGTTCTATGGCCGCCTCCAGCTCGCGGTTGGATCTTTCGAGGTCCTGTTTGGCCCGTTCTGCCGCTTCTTTTGCTTCCATAAGCTCCTTTTCCGCACGTTTCCTGTCGGTTATATCAACAAAGCTCTCAAGCAAACGCAGCCGCCCGTCCAGCACCACCGGAACAACTTTGGCGAGAACGGTGATGGTTTCGCCTTTTGGAGTGGACAGCGTTCTTTCGGAAACAGCTTCCACTCGGCTCTGATCGGTTATTGAGCATATCTTTTCGGAATTCGAGCACACCAAATCGTAGCAGGACCGACCCACAACTTGTTCCCCGGGCAGGCCCAACTTTTCCAAGGCAACCTGGTTGGCATCCACTATTTTGTGGGCCTCCGGATCGACAACCAAGATGCCTATTTGAACGCTGTTGAAAAGCGTTCGGTAGCGCCGTTCGCTTTCGCGAAGTTCGCTTGTTGATTTCTGAAGCGCCTCAAGCATAGAGTTAACAGTATCTGAAACGCAGGCCAGCTCGTCTCTGCCGGTGCTTGTAACCCGCCGTGACAGGTCGCCGCTGGTTGATATATGTTTCAGCTCGGACTGTAGGCGGGAAAGACGCTTCAGCACCAAAGCTTCCAGAGATGCCAGAAGCATTCCACCGCATAACAGCACTGCGGCAACTGCGGCGCCCATAGCGTAGTGAACGCTGGTGATTCCTTGCCGGTACACTCCCCTCGGCTGGCGCACTTTAAGCGTTAACGCAGGGCGACCGTGTATGTCAGGAATTTGGAGGAAACCTTCGACAGCATCTTTGCGTGAGGGGCGTATATAAACCCCTGTCCTTCGGCTGATGAGCGCCGCACTCTGCCTTCCGCCAGGCGCAACTGCGCGCGCAAAGGAGAGATCCAGATGCGTAACCTCGGCCAGCCTTTGGGTTTCTTGCTCGCCCAGGAAACGGCCCATTATCAAACTGCCGCGCACCGGTCCCTTCCCATCGGACTTCACAATAGGGCGCGAAGAGACAAGCAGAGGGGTGCCGGGAAGCATTAAAATCCCCTTGGTACCGCTGTTTTCGCTCCTAAGTTGAATAAGAGCTGGTTCAGATAGGATTCGGTTCAGGATGGGGGGTGAAAGCGGCGTTGTCGTATTTCTTTCTGGATCGAAGGCACCGGCATATGCCGCCCGTCCGCCTTCGGCAGTAAAAACAATTAAATCCAGCCGAAGCCGTTTGAAGGTTTCTGGCGGTAGGCTCACCGAGATGAAGTTTGGTTTTTTGCCCTGAACAAAGGCATATGCATCATCCCAAGCGGCCCAGTCTGCATTGTTGCTGTCCAAATCGTTTATGCTTTGCTGAAGCGCGTCGAAGGCCCTGCTAACGTTTCTGGCGACGTCCTGCTGTTCCAGCTCTTCGAAACCGCGAAGCAAGATTGTGCGCCCAGAGGCATACAGAACCGCCAGCAGGCTTACAAGCACCGCCGCAATTGTGGCGAGAGTTCTTACCCTAAGGCTCATTTATCATCGCCTCTGCTTTTTGTTGAGTTTGAACCGGTTCGATTCCAATAACGATTGTGCGCCTGCCTGAAGTGCGGCGAATACAATCTGCGTAAGCCGCTCCCAAAGGTTTTGCCAAGTGCTCTTGCCGAAAGTTTATTCCGTAAAACAGCGAAATTAGTTGATCATCTTACGGTAGTTTAAGCCTTCTAAATACAAAAACCGTGCACAGCGATGAGAATCTCCCTGCTTCTGGCACACAAGGGCTTCCCTCTTTAGTAGTTTCGACAATCAAGCTCTGTACTTAAGAGCTTGATTGTTTAGCGGGCGTCGGAGGCCGCGGTGGAAAAGTGTGAGGGGCAGAAAGCAGTTGCACGACGAGTCGTGCAGTCGAAAAACGTCGAACAGCTTTACGGCACGCCGTTCCTGCGTCCAGTTTCGCTGGGGTTTGAGGCGTCCGTCGAAGCTGTCCGAGAAACCGATTTATTGGCTAATAATCAAAACATGCAGAAGGGTGAA
>JBMFPP010000350.1:0-3349 GCA_049969055.1 Armatimonadota bacterium
AGGTCAATGAAAACTGCGCCGTTGTGTACCGCAGGTTCGGGCTTTTCCTGGAGGAGGAAAGGCGGCCGCTGAGGCTTTGGCTGCTTACCACCGAGAAGATCAACCTGCCGGGTGCCGAATGGACCAAGCTTGAAGGCGAAGGCCTGAACCAGATGGCCGTCTTTACTGCGCTTCAGCCTTGGCAGCAGGCAAGGCGCATAATCCGGGAGATGCACGCCGAGCACTTGGTATATCCGTCCCCCGTGAAGACATACCTCACCGCAACCGGCATTACGCTTTTCAAGGGGATGTCCTTCGATGAACTTCACCGCATGCAGATCGACTTGGAGACGCAGAGCCTCTCTCCCACTGACCCCGAAGCCCGGATACTGATGATAGCCATCGGCGACAACCGCGGGTTCGAGGATGTGCTCACCGGCCCGGAGGACGAGATCATCGCGCGGTTTGTCGAAATCGTACAGGAGCGCGACCCGGACGTGATCGAAGGGCACAACTTGTACGGTTTCGACCTCCCGTTCCTCCAGGAGCGCGCCGCCAGGTGCCGCATCACCTTGGCCCTCGGCCGCGATGGAAGCCACATGCGCGTTGGGGCCCAGCGCAACTGCACAATAGGCGGCACCACACGCCCCTTCACACACTTCCACATCTACGGTAGGCACCTGATAGATACGCTCTTTGCCACGCAGAGGTTCGATTGGGCGCGCGGAGAGCTCATGAGCTACGGCCTTAAAGAGGTAGCCCAGGCGCTCGGTATAACGGAAGAAGGGCGGGTGCGCCTCGACAGGCGTGATGTTCAAGCCCAGATGGAAAGCGATGAGAAGCAGGTGAAGCTGTACGCACTGCAGGACGTTCGGGAAACCCGCAAGCTCTCGCAGATAGTTGGGGCAACCGATTTCTACGTAACCCAGATGGTTCCCGACACTTACGAATCGGCGGCGGTTACTGGAACCGGGGAGAAGATCGACTCGATTTTGGTAAGGGAGTACCTGCGCCGCGGCTACGCCGTGCCTTTGAGCAAACCGCCGCGCCCATACCCAGGCGGTCTTACAGAGTGCCGCGTTACCGGAGTGGTTCGCAATGTTGTTAAAGCCGACGTTGAAAGCCTGTACCCAAGCCTTATGCTCAGCCGCCGGATCCGCCCGTCCAGCGACACCCTCGATGTTTTCCTGCCCGCGCTTGAGGAGCTGACCAGGCGCCGCCTGGAGGCCAAATCCAGGGCGAAAAGCGCAGCCGGTGTTGATGCCGCCTATTGGGACGGTTTGCAGAGCTCTTTCAAAATTCTGATCAACTCCTTCTACGGCTACTTGGCAGGCCCGTTCCACTTCAACGACTACGATGCCGCCGAGGCAGTAACATTGGGCGGCCAGGAAGTGCTTACCACTATGGCCCGCTTAATTGAAGAGCGTGGCGGCCGGGTTATAGAGATGGATACCGACGGGGTTTACTTCCAAACCCCGCCCGGCGTCTCCGGTCGAGAGAGTGAACAGCAGTTTGTGGCCGAAATCGCCGCACAGCTCCCAAGCGGAATCCGCCTTGCCTACGAAGGCAGTTACGCCGCCATGATCTCGCTGAAGATGAAGAACTACGTTCTTGTTGGTTACGACGGCTCTAAGATTTTCAAGGGTTCTGCTCTGCGCTCGCGTGCCGATGAGCCTTTTGGGAGGGAGTTTATAGCAAAGGCAGTGGACCTTCTGGTTCAGGGGGAGATCGAAAAGCTTGGGGAGCTGTACCGCGATACTCTTGCCAAGCTCCAGCGCGGCGAACTAGATCCGACGCAGTTCTGCCGCCGCGAGCGCGTGACCGAGAATACTTTCGGGCAGGCGCTCAGCAAGCGGTGGGCACGCATTTTGGACCGCGTGCGCGTTGGCGATTATGTAAATGTATACCGCCGCACCGACGGAACCCTGGGGCTTTTGGAAGAATACGCTCACGACGAAGACCGCGACCATCTGGCGGAGAAGCTGTATAAGTTCGCGCTGAGGCTTAAAGAAGCCGTGGGTCCGGATTTCGACCGGCTGTTTCCCAAACCGCGGCCCCAAGGATCCAGAAAAGGGCCGCTCGCGCTTCAAACCCAGCTGGACTTGGACTAGCTTTCGCTGTGCCGGGTTTCAGCGGCGTTTAAATGGGGGGAAGTATGCGCCGAAGCTTGGCAATATCCTCCAGCAGTAAGTCTGTGCTTTCGGTTCCGCGGGAGGGGGGTGTGCTGAGCAAACCGGCTTTTATCCAGCGCTTCAGCGTTTCCTCCGGCAGATTGAGCTCGCGGGCGGCGTCAGACAAACTTATCGTTGAAGGTTTGACTGCAACTGCTGTGGCAACCATGCGTGCATCCTCGTTATGAATTATCGGAAGAGCCTTGGGCTCCTTGTCAATTCAACGGCGGCCGCGGGTTTCGATAAACTCTTCCGGGGGTGTAAACAGCAATCCCCGTGCCAACTTTTCATCAGCGGCGGGGACTCCGGCGGAGGAAGGCGCGGTTGTAGCGCCGAGTGCGGTATCGGGATTAGCCAGCGCAGGAATAAACCGATGGAGCGGCGAAACCCCTATCAAAAGTGATAGGGGCAATATCCTTATAACTAATCTTTGTGCATCTGCCGCCGAAGGTGTAAACTGAAGCTTGAGGTTCGACGGCCGCCGCTTTCGCGTTTGCAGATGCGGCACTCGCGCCGCACCTCGAAAAAACAGCGCTTACCGGAGTGCGGATAGAAGTGTGGAGAACGGCGAAATGAAACGCTTGGCGAGAGAAGGTAGATCAACAGGTGGGGTAAAATTCCCCAAGGCTTGGTGCAGAGCCAAAACCCTTTCGCGGGGGCAGTCGCTTCGGTTGGTGCTGGTTACAGCCACTGCGCTGTTGTTTGCGGCGGCCGCGCTTCTGAACCACGCACCAGTCTTTTCTGCAACGGTTGGAGATCAGGAGTACCGAATTAAATCTGGAGACGTTATCCAGGTTATTATTTGGAACGAGTCGGAAAAGCCCGTAGAGGTAACGGTGAGCGCCGACGGAAAAGTTTCAATTCCACAGGTTGGCATTTTAAACGTTGCAGGGCTTACAACCGAGCAACTGCGCGCAAGAATCATCGAAAAGCTGAAAGAGACCATGACCAACCCGCGGGTTTCGGTGTACCTGAAGCAGTTTGCGCCGGACCCGTCCAACCGCGTGTATGTGCTCGGTCAGGTTGTGAAGCCCAACTGGTACGAGCTACAGCCCGGGATGCGCCTTCTTGATGCGCTCTGGCTGGCCGGCGGGCCAACACAGCTTGCTGATCTCTCGCAGGTGTCGCTGTTTGACCCGAAATCCGGCAGCCGCACCGTAAACCTCAAAAAAGTGCTTGATACCGGAGATATGAGCCTT
>JBMFPP010000351.1:0-1734 GCA_049969055.1 Armatimonadota bacterium
TCCGGAGAACGACCCGACGGTGCTGTTCACCACCGCGGGTATGCACCCGCTGGTGCCGTATCTGCTGGGCGAGCCGCACCCGATGGGTCGCCGCTTAGCGAACGTACAGCGCTGTGTGCGCACCGACGACATTGACGAGGTTGGGGATACCAGCCACCTCACGTTCTTCGAGATGCTCGGGAACTGGTCTCTGGGGGATTATTTTAAAGAGGAGGCCATTCGCCTAAGTTACGAGTACCTCACGGAGTGGCTTCACCTAGACCCCAACCACTTGTGGGTTTCTGTTTTCGCCGGCGACGAGGATGCCCCGCGCGATGAGGAAGCCGCTTCCATTTGGCGCTCCCTTGGTATTCCGCAGGAGCGGATTTGCTACTTTGGCAAAAAGCAAAACTGGTGGGGACCAGCGGGTCAAACAGGACCCTGCGGTCCTGATACCGAAATGTTCATAGACACGGGCAAGCCGCCCTGCTCGCCTTCGTGCGATCCATCTTGTTCCTGCGGTAAGTACATAGAGCTGTGGAACGATGTTTTTATGGAGTACAACAAAACGGCCGCGGGCACCTACGAGCCGCTTAAACAGCGGAACGTAGATACCGGATTCGGGCTTGAACGCGGGGCAATGCTTCTGCAGGGGAAGGACAGCGTTTTCGAGACGGATCTTTTCCAGCCGATTATGGAGGCGATCGCCAGCTTTGCCAGCAGCGACGATGTCGTGTCTCATCGTATTGTGGCCGACCACCTGCGCGCCGTTACTTTCCTGATTGCAGACGGGGTTCCACCGTCGAACGTGGAGCGGGGTTACGTGGTTCGCCGGCTTATACGCAGGGCTATTCGCCACGGCCGCCGATTGGGTATCACCAAGCCCTTTGTGGCTTCGGTGGCCGAGGCTGTAATCCGGAGATACAAGAGCGATTATCCCCACCTCGAAAAGGAACGCGACCGCATTCTCGAAGAGCTTCGCGGCGAAGAGGCGAAGTTCGGTAGGACGCTTGAGCGCGGTCTGCGCGAATTCGAGCGGGTTGTTGCCGAGTCGGACGGGCGGATCTCTGGAGAGGACGCCTTCCATCTGTACGATACGTTCGGGTTCCCCATAGAGCTGACAATAGAGCTGGCGGCAGAGAGAGGCCTTCTGGTGGACCGCGAGGGCTACGAGGAGCATTTCCGGAGGCATCAAGAGCTGTCGCGGGCGGGGGCGGAGCAGAAGTTCAAAGGCGGTTTGGCCGACTACAGCGAGGAAACAACCAAGCTCCACACCGCCACCCATCTTCTGCACCAAGCGCTGCGCGATGTTTTAGGTCCTCACGTTCAACAGAAGGGGAGCAATATAACACCGGAGCGTTTGCGGTTTGACTTCTCGCATCCACAAAAAATGACCCCAGAGGAGATTGCCGCCGTTGAAAGGATTGTAAACGAAAAAATTCAGGCCAACCTGCCTGTTACAATGGAGATAACCACCGTGGAGGACGCCAAGGCCCGCGGTGCGTTGGCCCTGTTCACGGACCGCTACGGCGAGCAGGTTAAGCTTTACAAAATAGGCGATTACTCTTTGGAAGTGTGCGGAGGGCCGCATGTGGAGTACACCGGACAGCTCGGCCGGTTCCGGATAGTGAAGGAAGAGGCCTCGGGAGCCGGAGTACGGCGGATCCGCGCGATTTTGGAGCCACCTGAGGAAAAATAACGAGGAAAAATAACAATGAAAGCGGCTTTGTTTACCGGGCTTAGGGAAATAAAAGT
>JBMFPP010000351.1:1834-3340 GCA_049969055.1 Armatimonadota bacterium
GAGGAAAAATAACAATGAAAGCGGCTTTGTTTACCGGGCTTAGGGAAATAAAAGTAGAAGACGTTCCCACACCGAAATGCCAATCAAACGGGGTTTTGGTCAAAGTAATGGCGTCTGGAATATGCGGTTCCGACAAATGGCTCTACCTTACCGAAGGCGAAAAGCCGGGGATACACGGTCACGAGGCGGCAGGCGTGGTGGTTGAAGTTGGCTCTGAGGTTACCCGCTTATCCATTGGAGATCGGGTGGCGGTGTACGACGTTGTCGGATGCGGGAAGTGCACGTGGTGCAACCGCGGACAGTTTACCCGGTGCCCGCAGAAGAAGGGCAGTGTTGCCGGCGGGTACGGAGAGTTCCTAGCCTGTCCGGAGCGCAACGCCCTGCGTCTGCCGGATGATATCTCCTTCGAGCGGGGATGCCTGTTGTTGGATGCAATGGGCACTCCTGCTAAAGCCGCTCGGAGGATAGGAGTTGCTCCCGGGATGAAGGTTGCCGTCTTCGGATGCGGCCCCATTGGGTTGAACGCTGTTCAAGTGTGCGCGGCTATGGGGGCGCAGGTTGTTGCTTTGGACCCGATTGCCTACCGCCGCGAGGCGGCGGTTCGGCTTGGGGCCGACTGTGCGTTGGATCCATCCGCAGATTCTGTCGGCGAGGAGCTTCTCGAGCTGACAGGGGGCGGCGCCGATAGAGCATTGGAGTGCTCCGGCAATCCGGAAGCGGAGAAGTTGGCCATTGCGTCGGTTCGTCCAGACGGTTGGGTTGCCATTGTGGGCGAATGCCGGCGCTTAGAGATATCTCCGTCGGACGATCTTATTCGGCGCGACGTTCACATAGTCGGCTCTTGGTATTTGAATGTTGATGATTTCTACAGAAACATCGAATTGTACAGGACATCGTCAGCGGATCCACTGCGCGTGGTTACACACTTTGTGACGCTGGATGCAATCGAGCGCGGGTTCCGCATTTTCTGCGATCGCCAGGAGGGATGTCTCAAGGTTGTGGTGAGGATGCCTTCTTGAAACTCTCGTTTTCTTGCACTAACCGTACGGAGTTTAGTTTTGGGGGAGACTGTGTCGCAGACGATTGCCAAGCTCATCGATTACTACCTCAAGTGTTTGGAGAAAGAGCGGCGCGACGAGTTGAAAAAGGTCGGCGGGGCATCCCCAGACGGCATTTTGTTTTGTGGGGTGAACGCGGTTTCAACTTGGAAAGAGATCTTTGCCACTGAAGCCGCTGAGCGTGCCCTTCAAGCACTGCGGGGTAGGAATGACGTTGCAGTGCTTTTCTCTCCCGTGATTTTTGCTTCCCCGGAAGGCAGTGTGGAACCCACGGCCGGTGTTTTCTGCTATGCCGATCGGGGCAAACTGCGTGCGGATCCTGCTGACTTGTGGTTGGGGAGCATAATCGGCCAAGCGTTGAGCGAAGAGCAGTATCTGTCCCGCCGCGATGCTTTGGAAAAGGCTGCTGTTTCTTCACCGGAAGAGTTTACAAAGGTTCTGTCGCAAA
>JBMFPP010000352.1:0-3336 GCA_049969055.1 Armatimonadota bacterium
CCGGAAGTGTGCACTGTTTCCGCGATGGTGGATACCGACGGGAAAGAGGGCGGCCTCGGTTCGTCAACCTCTTACGGTAAAGACGACACGATAGCTTCCTTCAGCAACTACAGCCGCAGTGTGACCGCCGGAAATCCCGTTAATTCGCCGGGGAAGGCTATTGATGTGGCGGCTCCCGGCGTGAACATCCTTTCCACTTATTTGGACAACGGGTACGCATACATGAGCGGAACGAGCATGGCGGCTCCGCACGCTGCCGGCGCGGCGGCGCTGTGGTTTGCCGCTAAAAGAACGCGGGATGTCAACAGCGACGGCCAGGTTAATGCTGATGATGCTTATTGGGTGCGCCAGCAGTTGATCGATTGCGGACAGCCGCAAACGGAGTGGCGGCCCCCTGTCAACCCCAGGAAACCGAGCAATCCGGCTAACGACCCGGACGGCAATCTTGAACCGCTGGTTTACCTGAAGAACGCGCCGACGCCTTGACGACGGCCGCTGTTTCTTCGTTCTTTCGAGTTTGAGGCCCGCGCTTGGCGCGGGCTTTTTATTTTTGGCATTTAAACAGGTGAAGCAGTGGTTGGCGGCGAAGAGATTTGTTTGGCAGGGCGGCCGCCGCTCTGAAGGCGGCTTTCAAGAAGTTTTGGCGAACCAACGAGGATTGATCGAACGCCAAAACTTCTTGCTTGGCTGTTTTTTGCCGGTTGATTGATATGCCAGATCGCGTGGTACTTTCCGGCATACGGTTTCGCGGACGCCACGGTGTTTCGGCCGAGGAGCGCGCTACCGGCGGCAGTTACAGCGTTGACGTGGAAATGACGTGTGACCTCAGCGCCGCCATCGCATCCGACAGCGTGCACGACACTGTTGACTACAGCGCTGTGCACCGCCTTGTTATGCAGTTGGGCCGCGAGCGCAGTTTCCATCTGCTGGAAACGCTTGCCGGCCACATTGCAGAAAATATCCTCGCACGCTTTCCGGTTGAGAGTGTGACGGTGCGAATCCGCAAACTGCATCCGCCTTTGGACGGCATTGTGGAGTATGCCGGCGTGGAGATAACGCGGCATAGGGGCGGATGTTCGAAGGGATGAGGTTATCGGAGGTCGAATGAATAACTTCGGTGCGGTGATGTGAAGATGCCGGTTTCGATAACCGCCGCAGAGATTGCGGATTCTCTGCGGCGACTGGGTGTGCGCGACGGAGACATCGTTCTGGTCCACAGCTCTTTATCCAGCATAGGATGGGTGGAGGGTGGGGCAGACGCCGTAATCGACGCTCTTCTCGAGGCGGTAGGCCCATCTGGCACGGTGATGGTGCCCACCATAACCGCCGACCCCAAACACGGTCCGGATAACCCGCCGGTTTTCGATGCGCGCAGTACCCCGTGCTGGACCGGCCGCATCCCCGAGGTTTTTAGGAAGCGTCCGGAGGCCGTGCGCAGTTTGCATCCCACCCACTCTGTGGCGGCAATCGGTCCTACGGCAGAGTGGCTTACCGCTGGACACGAGCGAAGCGAAACCCCGTGCGGGCCGAACACACCTTACGGCCGGTTGGTTCAACTGCAGGGCAAGGTTCTGCTGATAGGAGTGGATCACAACAGGAGCACGCTGTTTCATCATATAGAAGAAGAAGCAAAGGTTCCTTACCACATGCAGAGCCGGCCGGTTGTTGCCAAAGTGGTGGACCACAGCGGCCGCGAGTTTGAAACTCCGCCGATCTATCTGCACAGCTGGGAAACGCCGCGGGATTTCAACCGCGTTGAGCCAGCGCTGATCAGCGGCGGGGCGGAGCTTGTCGGAATGGTGGGGCAAGCTCCCACGCGAGTGGTTGATGCCCGGCTGATGGTGCAGATAGTTTTGGGGGAGCTTGCTCGGGATCCGAACGCACTTCTTCCTGTACAGTGCTGTGTGGCCGGGGCCGGCGCGGAGTCCGGGCGCGTGGTTGTGCCTATAGTTCGGCTCAAGGAAGGGGAGGGACTGCCGCTACCGGCGTATGCCACTCCTGGGTCGGCCGGGCTGGACCTACGCGCAGCGGTGGACAAGCCGGTGACAATACCCCCGGGCGGGTTTGCCACAATTCCAACCGGATTCTGCATGGCAATACCGCCGGGTTTTGAGGGGCAGGTGCGCCCGCGCAGCGGCCTGGCGGCGAAGTACGGAATTACGGCCCTTAACAGCCCCGGCACTATCGATTCTGACTATCGGGGGCCGGTGAACGTAATTTTGATCAACCACGGTTCGGAGCCTTTCACCGTTAACCGCGGTGATCGGATCGCACAGCTTGTGATATCCCCGTTTGCCCGCGTTGAGTGGAAAGAATCCGATACTCTGGACGATACAGAGAGGGGACAGGGCGGATTTGGGCATACGGGGGTTTGAAACTACTGTCGTAAGGAGGTTCGAAATCTAAATAGGGAGAGACCAAAATGCAGCGAACGGGCAGGGAAGCTGTGGAAGGTCAACCTGTTTTCATCTGTGATTCTTTTTCCGTTTCATACTCTGTGGGTTTGGGGATCTTGCCCCAGCTGAGGGAGCGCATTCGCAGGGCGGCCCAGCATCTTCCTTTTACTAAGGAGGAGCTGGACGATATTTCGATGGCGTTTGTGGAGGGGGCCAGCAACGCGTTTCGGCACGGGAGGCCACCCAACGGCGACGGCGTGGTGAAGTTTCTTGCCTTCAGCTTGGATTCTACTTTCGTGGTGAGGATAGCCGATACAGGTCCCGGATTCGATCCGGACAGCATATCGGATCCGGATCCGGAGGGGTTTCCGGAAAGCGGAATGGGCATCTACATGATGCGGCGCTTGATGGACGAAGTGGTGTACCGCTTCGAGAATGGAACCGTGTTGGAACTTGCCAAGCGGGTTAGGAGGCGCTTCGAGAACAGATAGTACCGCAGTGGACCGGCGCATTTTCGCGTCGGCGACTACCGGTTGAGCTGTCGAGATGGATTCAGCAGGAGGTGGATTCATGCCGAGAATCAGGGCGGTTTGGTTGTTGGCGCTGTTGGCACTGCTTCTCAGCGGAGGCTGCAGCAGAACCTCCGAAACCAGCGGCGGACCGCCAAAGTCTGCTGGCAAGCGTATTACAATTGCCATGATGCCGAAGCTGAAGGGCATCGACTATTTCAACGCCTGCCAGCGCGGCGCTGAGGAAGCCGCAAAGGAGTTGGGGAACATCGACTTGATCTACGACGGTCCGCTTGAGGGAAAAGTGGACAAGCAGATCGAGATGATAGATGGGTGGATCACGCGCGGCGTTGATGTGATAGCCGTGGCCTGCAACGACCCGGTTGCGATATCCCCGGTTCTGAGGCGCGCAAAGCAGGCGGGAATTCGCG
>JBMFPP010000353.1:0-2257 GCA_049969055.1 Armatimonadota bacterium
CCTGATGACAATCACGGGCCTGCTGAACGCCGCATTTGTGGGCCGGCTTGGATACCGAGAGGCCATGGCCGCGGTTGGGCTGTCTGAGCAGATCCTCATGGTAATCTTCTCCGTGGTCATGTCCGTCGCAGTGGGAACCACAGCCTTGGTAGCTCGGTTTACAGGGGCTGGAGACCGTCAGCAGGCCGAGGAAGCCGCAAGACAGTCGCTTTGGCTGAGTTTGTGCGCTGCGGCCGTGGCAATGGTGCCGCTGATCGGCCTCGCCGTGCCGCTGCTGCGCATCATGGGGGCGTCGGGGCTAACGCTGAATTTAAGCACTACCTATCTGCGCATAGTAACCATCACCATGCCGCTTTTCTTCCCAATGATAGTTATGGGGGCGATCTTCCGCGGGTTAGGCGATACCCGCACCCCCATGAGGATAATGGCATGGCTGAACATACTGGCCGTAGTTCTGGACTACATGCTCATCCTGGGACCCGGTCCCTTTCCACGGCTTGGGTTGGTTGGCGCCGCAATTTCCAGCAACACTGCGCGAATATTTGGGTTTGCCGCTTCGGCGTGGTACTTAGCGCGTTCCCCATTGAAAGGATGCCTGCGCCTAAACATTGCTCCATCATGGACATGGTTCCGGCGAATACTGGTCATCGGTATACCCTCGGCATTTCAAGCTTTCTTGAGAACCGGGGGCAGTATGGTCTTTGTCGGAATTCTGGGACGCCTGCCGGACAGCAGTGCCGCTATAGCCGCCCTCACCATCGGGCTTCGAACCGAAGCAGTATCCTTCATGCTTGGGCTGGCTTTCAGTGCCGCGGCTACTTCTATGGTTGGCCAAAACCTGGGAGCCAAACAACCCAAACGCGCGGAGGCGTCGGGATGGCAGTGCGTACAGCAGGCATTGACCTTTATGCTGCCGGTAGCGTGTGCGTTCTTCGTCCTAAGCCCCTACATAGCAATGATATTTACCCCTGACCCGAAGGTGGTGAACCTCACGGCTTCGTACCTGCGCGCCAACGCTCTGGGCCAGCCGGGATTGGCGTTCGGGATGGTGCTCTCGGGCGCACTGCAGGGAGCCGGAGAAACCCAAATTCCTGCATGGGTCACTCTGATAACAATGTGGGGGGTTCGCCTGCCGGCCGCTCATTTAGTAGCCCTGCTCTTGGGCTACGGAGCAGTTGGCGCCTGGTGGACTATGACCGCAAGCTCCTTGCTTTACGGAGCAATCATAGCCGCCGTATACAAGCGCGGAAAATGGAAAACCAAGAAAATCTGATCGGTCTTCCGTCTCAACACTCAAGGCGAACGTTTTGAGAGCCGACAAAGCTCCTCCCGAGCCGGCGCCGTCCACTGGCTGTTCGGAAACTCCGAGATAAGGCGCTTGTAAGACGCAGCTGCGGCTTCCCCTTGCCCCATCGCTTGTTGTAAGCGGGCCGCCTTGTAAAGGGCTAGCGCCCTGTCCTCGTTATGGTACCTGCCCTCCACCAAGCTCATCAGTACGCCAACAGCGGCTTCTGGGTTGGTTTGCTCCAAAATGCTGGCAACCCGAAACCGCAGTGCCGGCACCAATTGGGACAAACGACCGTGAGAAGCCAAGCGCTTCAAAAGCTGGGCCGCGTTCTGCCCCGGCGCCTGATTTACAACTGCCTCCACAGCCCTGGCGTACAGTTCTTGGGCTGTATCTTCCTCCCCAAGTCTTTCCTGCACTTCGGCCGCCTCCAAAAGAAGCTCTGGATCCTCTCCCATGGCTTCAATCGCTTTCGCGTACAGCTCCTGCGCCTTCCACAAATCGCCGTGCGCCGCGGATACGCGCGCCCTTGCAACCAGCTCTTCGTTGCGGCCTCCGCGCCCGCGCGCCACTGCTCCCCCAACAACCACCCCGAAGGCAAATCCGCTTAAATGACCCCAATACGCTGTGTCAGCCGGGGGCGCAAGAAGGCTTTTGGTTGCACCGGCTATCTGCCAGCACAAAACAGCCCCCCAAATCGGCCAAGCTGGAAACTCCAGGAAGGTGGAAAACGCCTTAAAACCGGAGAAAGCCGGAAGCTGAAGCCTTATTCTCACATAGTGGAATCGAACCGCGAAAACGCCGCAGATAGTGGCTACACACCCAGAGGCACCTAAAATGGGCACCGTTTCCGAAATCTGAGCGGCTAATACAGCGCCCACTTGTGTTGCATTTGCAACTAATCCGCCGAAGAGGTAAACTGCAAAATACCACCACGGACCCAGCGCGTCCTCCACGTCCCTGCCGAATATC
>JBMFPP010000353.1:2267-3329 GCA_049969055.1 Armatimonadota bacterium
TGTTGGCGGCTATGTGGCCTGCTCCGGCGTGCAGGAAAAGCGAGGTGAACATTGCGAAAATAGTTGGCTCTTTTGGAATGAGGCCGTAGTCAAATATCCTTTGATAGCTTCTGTAAGAAATAAGAGCAAACGCCAGGTAGCAAACGAGATTGATGAGCACGAGTGCGTAGGTAACATACGGCAGTCGTCGCCTAAGCCGATTAGTATCTGCTAAAAACACTCCTCGCATAATGCTATTTTTCTTTCGCAGGTAAAAATCGCCCTTCCTTCTTTAGAGAGCATGCCCAAGCGGAGCATAGAGGTGAAAACTGCAAACAGGCTTGATGCAGAACGCACTGCAGAAGGAGCCGGCCGTGAAAGCCCACAAATCACCCGGCGACACAGCCGCACCCGCGGGGAGACTGCACGAAGCCGCCGAAGAGCACAAACCGGCCTTGGCTTCTTCCGAAGACCCGAAATTCCCCGAGAAGCCGGCGAAAGAGCTGGATGAAAAGCTTCGGCAGGTTGGCCCGGATTGCAAAAGAAAAGGCCGCCGCTTGGCTTCACAAGCCGCGGCACAGGCAGATCCACGCAAACAGAGCTTGGAAACAAGCTTTTCGGTGCGGAATGCGGCTATTCGCCCTGCGCCATTTTCTTTGCCAGTGAATTTGCCAAATTAGCAAACTGCTGTACGGAAAGCGTTTCTCCCCTCTGCTGAGGATCAATTCCGATTTCGAAAATCGCCTGCTCCAACAGCGGCCGCTCCAAACGCCCGCCGAAAAGCGACTGCAGTGCATTCAACAGCGTTTTCCGCCGCTGTCCGAAAGCCGCCCGCACAACACTGAAGAAAAACCGCTCATCGGTTACAGCCGCGGCTGGCGAGCTTCTGGGGCGAAGCCTAACAACAGCCGAATCCACCTTCGGCCTGGGCAGAAACACCCTGCGGGAAACAATGGATATAATCTCAACACTGCACCAAAACTGAACTAGAACCGACAGCGCCCCATACGTAGTGGATCCAGGCTCGGCCGCAAGCCGCTGAGCCACCTCTTTCTGCACAAGCAAAACAATGCTCTCCAGCCC
>JBMFPP010000354.1:0-3323 GCA_049969055.1 Armatimonadota bacterium
GGGAGCCAAACAGTGACGACGTCACTGTTTGGCTCCCACTTCTTGTTGTTGGCGCCTTTTGAGGCCTACTTGTAGGCTGACAAGGCGCTGACTGCATTTTAGAGCGCCCCAACTACTGACTGACGCTCACAGCCTCGGATTCCCGAAGGCGAGAGTTCTGAGCTCTTGTTTCAGAATTCATGCCGCTGATAAAAAGCTTCTCCGCGATTTGAAATACGTGCATGACTCGGCCTTGACTTCGCGCTTGGCGGCGTGGGAAAATGAAGGCGCTTGGTGGTTTTTGGGTCCTTTTTAATGGGAACCAGTGTCTATAAATGGTTCCGAGGTGGGGGAGTTGGGTTTGCTGGACGGTAACTACCAGCATCGACTTGACGACAAAGGGCGGCTCACGGTTCCAGCGGCATTTCGGTATGAACTGGGGCGGCGCTTCTATATCACACGCGGTCACGACCAGTGTTTGTACGTGCTGAAAGAGGAGCACTACAAGGCGCTTTCCGCGACGATCGCGAGGGCTGTTTTGACCAGCGTGCTGTCCCGAGACAGCTCGCGGTACGAGGATATGGGGCCGCTGGTTATGGACCCGTTTGAGCGCTCTTCGGATCCCCTCATAAGCGTTCGCGCAATGTTCAACGACTACGTGCGCGTGCTTCAACGCCACTTCTTCGGGGATTCCTTTGAGGTAATTCCCGACAACCAGGGGCGCATAATGATTCCGGATTCTCTACGGTGCTATGCCGGGATTGACAAAGACGTGATAATCGTCGGCGTTGGCGATCGCCTGGAGCTTTGGAGTCCGGAGAAATGGGCTGAGGAGATGGCCAGCTCCGTAGAGAAGCTCCGGTTGGCTGTTGAGGGAATGGGGTTGCACCGCTGATTGTCTGATGAGCTGTTTCACGTACCGGTACTGCTGAGCGAAGTACTCGAACTGCTTAACTTGGGGCAGACCGTTTGCCGAGGTCGACAAAAACCAATCGAATCGGCAAACAGCTTACAGGCGTTTATTTGTGTTGATGCCACTTTAGGCGGCGGAGGCCATGCCGAGGCAATCTTGGAAGCGATGCCTGCCGGCGGCAAGCTTATCGGCCTCGACCGTGATCCTGAAGCTCTTGAAGAGGCTTCTAAGAAGCTTTCTAGATTTGGGAATGCTTTTGTACCTGTGCATTCCCGGTTTTCGAACCTGGATGCCGTGCTGGACGAGCTCGGGGTGACTGAGGTTGATGCTGTTTTCGCGGACCTTGGCGTATCGCTTCACCAACTGACTACCCCAGAGCGGGGGTTCAGCTTGAAGCATGATGGCCCGCTGGACATGAGGATGGATCCCAGCATTGAAACAACGGCGGGGCACATCGTAAACAATGCGCCTCGGCAGGAGTTGGCCAGAATCTTCAGGGATTACGGCGAGGAGAAGCTGGCAGAGCGCATAGCATCTGCGATAGTGGAGCGCCGCGGGCGTAAACCGTTCACCAGCACTTTGGAACTGGCAGAGTTTGTGACCAAGGTTGTGCCGGCGCGGTTGAGGAAGCACGGAATTCATCCAGCAACGAAGGTGTTCCAGGCTCTTCGAATAGCTGTGAACGGAGAGTTAGAAGAGCTCAGGCTGTTCCTGCCAGCGGCTATTCGGCGTTTGCGGAGGGGCGGGCGGCTGTGCGTGATTTCGTACCACTCGCTGGAGGATCGGCTGGTTAAGCAGGCTTTCAGGGAAGCTGCACAAGGTTGTATCTGCCCTCCAAGTATAGCTGTTTGCGTGTGCGGGAGGTTGCCCAGCGTTCGGGTTCTCACCCCCCGCCCGGTGGTGCCGAGGGCGGAGGAGGTTGCCGCAAATCCTCGGAGCCGCAGTGCAAAGGCCAGAGCTGTGGAAAAATTGTAAAGCCCACTTGGGAATTCTAGGAGGGGTATGTTTGCAGACGGCGCTGGCCTTTGGTTCTTCCGGGGATGGGAAAGTCTTAAAAGGGGCAGGCGGTTAAACCGCCGGAGCCGTTCAAAAGCTCATAGCTGCTCCCAACATTGGCGGCGGTTGAAGATGAATGGGCAGTAGGACCGTTTTGGCGTTCGATTAATCCACGTTGGTCTGTCAAAACTTCTCAGGCACGAAAGGAGGCTAATGTGCTTGCAGAAAGAGTTTCTTCACCCTATGTGCAGGGATACGCGCGGTCTAGGAGGCTGAAAAGCTCCAGAAAGGTTGCCGGAAACCCGTATTTCTTGGCCGTGTTCTCCGCCGCGGTGGTTTTTCTCTACGCTGTCACTGTGCTCTGCTCGCTGAACACAATGCTCGGAAATCAATTGACCGAGACGGAGGCGCGCCTACGGGCTGTTGAGGAGAAAAATGCACTGCTTCAGGCCAAGATGGAAACCCTTCGAGATTACCGGCGGATTGAAGGCTTTGCGTTGAGCACCGGGATGGTTATGCGCTTGAAGGCCGATGTGGCGGCGGCTCCCGAAACCGCACCGCCTGGCCGTGTGGTTGCGCAGTTTAGGCCTTCGGATCCTGTGAGCGCGAATGCAGCTGCAAGAGCCAACCCGAGGTAAAGTGGAAAACGCGTTTCGAGCAAGGGTTAAGAAGCGCATTGAAAGCTTGGTGTTTTTCGTTTTTATCCCGGCGTATGCCGTCCTGGCGTTTCGGCTTGTTTACGTTCAGGTGGTGCGCCACGAGTACTGGAGTTCGATAGGCGAGAAATTCCACCTGAGGCGCATAGTACTGCATGCGAAGCGCGGCGTGGTGTTTGATCGCAACGGGCGGGAGCTAGCTGTAAACGTGCCAACCGGGACGGTGGTAGTGAATCCGCGCCAGGTGCCGGATGTCGAAAAGCCAAAGGTGGCGGAAAAGCTGTCTCAGATCCTGGGTGTTCCGCGGGAGCGGATTTTGAAGCTGCTTGCCCTAGATCGCGGCTATGTTTATGTGCAGAGGAAAGCGCCAATTTTAAAAGCATCCGAAGTGGAGAAGAAGAGGTTGGCCGGGGTAATCGTGGAGAAAGACAGCCGACGCTATTACCCGGCCGGCTCTCTGGCCTCACAAGTGCTCGGGGTGGTGGATATTGATGGCCGGGGGTTGGCGGGGGTGGAGCTGGCCTTTGATTCTGTGCTCCGCGGAAGTGACGGAGAGGTCAAGAGTTGCGTTGATGCAATGGGGCGCCTCATACCCAGTGCGTCCAGGGAGGTGCGCCGTGTTGTTAACGGCAGAAGCATCGTCCTGTCCATTGATTCCGCTTTGCAACAAAGGGCGGAAGCCGAGTTAGACTCGGCGGTGCGCTTGCACGGCGCCAAGGGCGGCGTGTGCATTGTGCTTGATGTGTCCAGCGGCGAGATTCTGGCGCTGGCGCAATCTC
>JBMFPP010000355.1:0-3306 GCA_049969055.1 Armatimonadota bacterium
GCGGGTCCGGCGCAGGCGGCTGTGGCCTTTGGGCTTCAATCGGTTCCAAATCCGGCGGGGAGGGGGCTTCCTGAGAAAACAGCTTCAGCGGACCTAATGCGCGGACGGCCTGCACGGTTAAATCCACAAGCTCTGCCCACTTCCCACCTTCAGCGGCCGAAACCCACGCAAACCGCACGCGGTCTGGCTCAATGCCGAGGAAATCCAGAAGCGAATTGAAAACGATGTACCTGCGCCTGGCGTAGTAGTTGCCTTTAGTGTAGTGGCAGTCCCCCGGATGACAGCCGGAAACGAGAACTCCATCTGCGCCCATCTCCAGCGCGCGCAGTATGAAACGCGGGTCGATGCGCCCGCTGCAGGGCAGGCGGACTATCCGCACGTTTGGGGCGTATATGCGGCGGCTGGTGCCGGCCAGATCCGCTCCGGCATACGTGCACCAGTTGCAAACAAAAGCAACTATACAAGGTTCCCAGGTATCAACCAACACAGTCCTCCGCTCTCATTCAGCCGACCAATGCTCCAATCTGTGCGTATATCTGGCTGTCCGTAAATCCCGCCAGCTCAATCGAACGGCTCCGGCAGGCGGCGGCGCAGGTGCCGCAGCCTGTGCACACACCCGGGTTCACTCGGGCAACACGGCGGTCCGGCTTGCCTCTCACCTGCAGGATGTGCTCCTCGATTGCACCTGCGGGACATACTCGCTTGCACTCAAAGCACCCTGCGCACGTTTTCTCATCCACCGAGGCCACCAACGGCTCGCGCTCAAGCTCTGTGGTGGAGAACATTGAAAGGACTTTGGATGCCGCCGCGCTGGCCTGCGCCACTGTTTCGGGAATATCTTTCGGTGCCTGGCAGGCTCCTGCAAGAAACACCCCGGCGCGGCTGGTTTCCACCGGGCGCAGTTTCGGATGAGCCTCACTCATGAAACCGTAGCTGTCGTAGGAGATGTTGAGCTTCTGGGCCATGCTCGGCGCGTCCTCCTGGGGCACAACGGCGGTTGCCAAAACCACCATATCTGCCTCAATCTCAACCTGCGTGCCCGACAGCGTGTCTACACCTTTCACAACAAGCTTGCCGCCCTCTTGGTACACGCGCGATACCCGGCCGCGCAGGTACACAACCCCCTCTTCCTCGATAGCCCTGCGCACAAACTCTTCGTAGTTCTTGCCGCCTGCGCGGATATCCATGTAGAACACGTAAGCACGGCCGTCGTGCACCTTGTGGCGATAAAGCATGGCGTGTTTGGCGGTGTACATACAGCATATCTTCGAGCAGTACTCTCTGCCGTGTGCCGAATCCCGCGAGCCAACGCAGGAGATAAAAACCACGCTCTTTACTTCTTTGTCGTCAGACGGGCGCAAAATCCTTCCACCGGTGGGGCCTGATGCGCTCAACAGCCGCTCGAACTGCAGGCCGTCGATCACATCTGCGTACCGCCCTTGGCCGTATTCTCCGTATTCGCCGCGGGGAGCGGTTTCGTAGCCGGTGGCAACCACTACAGCCCCCACTCTTTCGGTGATCAACACATCCTGCTGTTCGTAATCAACCGCCTTGGCCGCGCATATCTTCTGGCACAAGCCGCACCTGCCCCTCTGGAAATAGAAGCAGTGCTCAGTGTCGATCACCGGTACATTCGGCACCGCCTGCGGAAACGGGATGTATATGGCTCGTCGTGTGCCCAAGCCACGCTCAAACTCGCTTGGGATGTTGCGCGATGCGCATTTCTCTTGGCAGAGACCACAGCCGGTACACTTCTCTTCGTCAACATAGCGCGCCTTTCTGCGAATCGTTACATCGAAGTTGCCCAAGTAGCCTTCGATCTTTTCCACCTCGGAGTAGGTGTAAAGCCTGATATTCGGATTTTTCTTAACCTCCACCATTTTGGGGGTGAGGATGCACTGCGAACAGTCGAGGGTGGGGAAGGTTTCCGAAAGCTGGGACATATGCCCGCCGATGGAAGGCTGGCGCTCCACAAGGACAACCTCATAGCCGCCGGCGGCGATATCCAACGCCGCCTGTATACCGGCAATCCCTCCTCCTATAACAAGGGCGCGCTTTGTAACCGGTACCCTAATAGGTTCGAGCGGCACATTCCACCTCACACGCTCCACAACGGCGCGTACCAAGTCGATGGCTTTTGCCGTAGCCGCTTCCTTATCCTCGTGAACCCACGAGCACTGCTCTCGAATGTTGGCCATTTCACAGCGGTAGGGGTTCAGGCCGGCGGCGGCAACCGCCTGGCGGAACGTGCTTTCGTGCATGTGAGGACTGCAGGCGGCAACTACAACTGCAGTTAGCTTCTTCTCGCGAACCGCATCCTGAATCAGGCGCTGGCCCGGATCCGAGCACATATAGCGGTAGTCAACAGCGTAGGCAACGCCGCGAAACTCTGCCGCCTCGCTGGCCACACGCTGAACGTCAACCGTGCGGGCTATGTTCTCTCCACAATGGCACACAAACACGCCTATACGCGGCATTATCTAGTCCCTCTGTCAAAAACCTTTTTCTAAGCTAACCGCCAACACCTGCTGTCTGACGCGCAAGCACACCAGACAGCTTCGGCATCGGGTTGAGAATCAACCGTTCGAAGCCGAGCTCTTTCGGCTGTAAACCCAAAGCAATCCCCAGAAGCTGAGTGAAGTAAACAACCGGCATATCGTGTTTCACACCGAACGCCTTTTGTATATCCGACTGACGGATCTCCAAATTAGTCTGGCACAGCGGGCACCCCACCGCTACTACGTCTGCGCCAGCGTTCTTTGCACTGGTTAAAATCTTGTGTGAAAGCTGAGTAATAACATCTGGATGGGCCATGGCGAGACCGGCACCACAGCACTCGATGGCGTAGGGCCACTCCACCGTTTCCGCCCCGCACGCGCGGAGAACGTCGTCCATCCTGTGAGGATGCTCGGGGTCTTCGCGGGGGATAAGCTTTGCCGGCCTGGAAAGCAAACAGCCGTAGTAGCACGCAACTTTGAGGCCCTTCAGCCTCTCCTGGGTGCGCGACTGCAGTGCCTCCACGCCAAAGTCTTCAAGCAGTACATCCATTATGTGCAGAACCTCCACGCCGTTGCGGTAATCTACCCCAACGCTTCGAACTCTTTCCACCAACAAAGGGTCGGAGTCCAGATCGTGTTTGGCGTGCAGAAGGCGGCTGTAACAGGCGGCACAAGCAGTGATAAGCCGATCGGACTTTTTGGCGGCCTTGACCAGATTCTCTGCCGCGAGAGATGTTGCCAGCAGATGGCTGGTTGCGTGAGCCGGAGTGGCGCCGCAGCATATCCAGCCCTCCAGCTCCTCGAGAGG
>JBMFPP010000356.1:0-2190 GCA_049969055.1 Armatimonadota bacterium
GTGTTTTGATTGTCTATCACGAACACGCCGGTGACTCCTCCTCTTTCCCAAACCGCCGATTTCGGCACCGTGATGGCGGATTTAGTATCTACGGGGAATCTAAGCCGACCAAATAACCCGCTCTTTAGGCCAGGCACTCTTGGGAGGTCGGCCTTTACAGGGAATGTTCGGCTGGCGGCGTCGCCGGCTGGTACCATTTCGGATATCACTGCGGCGGCAGATCTAGCGGACACACTCCCAAGCAGAGCATCTATGGTGCATTCAACGCGCTGACCGATGAAGAGGTGCTGGATGTACGTTTCCGGCACATCGGCTTCGAGGCGATAAACAGATTCCTCGATGGTCAAAATGGGGGTTCCTGGAGCCACTAAATCCCCGGGATCAGCGCGGCGGGCCACCACTATCCCCGAGAACGGCGCCCTAAGCACAGAATATCCAAGCGTCACCCGACTGAGCCTCAGAGCGGCGGCGGCCCTTCTGGCCTCAGCGGCGGCGGCTCTTGCCTGTTGTTCTCGCAGTTGATTTTGAACCGCGCTGGCTTTGGCCAAGCGAAGCGCTTCTTCCGCGGAGCGAACCCGCTCTTCCGCGGCGCGTATTTCCTCTATGCGGCTTCCCTCCTCCACCAGCTCTGCTTGTTGCTTGGCGGCTTCGTAAGCGGCTTTGGCCACCTCATATTGGGTCTTGGCGGCATCGAGGCGCTGTTTTGGTATGACCTCTTGATCGTAAAGCCTCTGCATTCTCTGGTATTCGATTTCCGCATTTCTGAAGGTGGCCTCAGCTTGGGCGGCTTGGAGGCGGGCCTGGGCACGCTCTTGTCTCCTTGGGCCGGTTCGAACGATTGCAAGCTGTTGTTTGGCGGCTTCTAATGCGGCCTGCGCTTGAGCAATGCCAACATCGCTCTGCGAGCGCTGAAGCTGGACAAGCGTTCTGGCGGCTTCAACTTGGTACTGGGCGGCGCGCAGTGCGGCTTCAGATTGGGCCGCTTGCGCCTGCAGATCCGACGCATCGAGGGTTACCAGCGGTTGTCCCTGAAACACCCTATCGCCCTCATGCACGGCGATAGTTCGGACAGTGCTTACAATCTTTGGAGATAAATCCGCCCTGGTTCGCGATTTCACGGTTCCGGTGGCTTCGGCGTAGGTTGGTAGGCGGGAAACCGAAACACGCTCGGTTTCCACAGGTACCGGCTCCTGCTCGGCGGCAGAAGCGAGCTGGTCGGCGCGTTCGCTTCCGGGGGTTCTCTCAACGGCGCTGTACCTGCGCCCGAGGTAGAAAGCCCCAGCTGCAGTTGCCGCGATCAGCGCAAGAACAACCCAGACCCGCGTACTGCGAAAACGCGTTTGAACCATACTGCACGGCCTCCTTCTGGACAATTTTGTGTGTTAATCCTCCTTAGTGGGACGGACCCCCAGCTTTCTGAGGAAAGACATCATCGGACACCAATCTGTAATTCCGGACTGGAATAAGTTCAGTCCAACGAAGGCTGTGAACAACAGCCAGTAAGGGCTGTGGTAGCGCGCTAAGGCTACGCTGGCCAAAACAAAAGTCCCTGCTATAAGCCGCAAAGCTCGGTCGATGTACATCTTCCTATCTCCCGTCCGTTTTTCAAATCATTATACCATAGGGGGTATGGTATCTAATCTGATTTTACACAATTGCTAAAGCAAAGTCAATAGTTCGGCTTGCCGAAAATGGAAACGAAGAGCGTCTCAAAGAGGCACCGATGGGAGGAAGGAGCCCTGCGGCGGTTTGGTCTGAGGCTGATAGTTTCATCATCCCGAAATCTTCCCTCTCGAGCGCAAACTCGTGCTGTGCCAAGTATAAAACGAATCAAAAAATCCCATCAAGTGAAATGTCTGAGTAGAGAGGCGCCCTGTTCAGAATGCGGCACCAAAGCTGTTAGGTACGGCAGTGAAAGTTCGTATAGTATGGTCGAATCGATTGCTCGGCTCAAAAGCGGGTTGGAGGTAGTGATGGAAACCAGGTCGATGCTTCCGAGGGTGGGAACGATTTTTGCCGCGTGCATATGCTTGCTTCTATGTGGCATTTCCGCCGCCGGCCAAGGCACTACCGTTGTTTGGAGCTCTGCGGGTCCGGGTCCGGCGGTTTACAGCATTGCGTTTTCCGGAAACGGGAGGGTTCTGGCAACAGGCGGGGAAGCCGGGGTTCTGCGGCTGTGGACTTATCCGG
>JBMFPP010000356.1:2200-3299 GCA_049969055.1 Armatimonadota bacterium
TCCGGACTTTACACCCTGGCTGGCGGTGCCGGTGACTGCGCCGGTGTTCTCTACCGCGCTAAACGCAGATGCCAGCTTGGTTGCCTTCCTTAGCTCGGATGGCACGGTGCGCGTTTACAGCGTATCGGAGCGAAAATCGATTGCGGAGCTACCGTCGGGCTGGAGCTGGTCGCCGAATTCCGTAGTCTTCTCAAACGACGGCAGTACGCTGATTGCCCCGAACAACAGCGGAGGTGCTTCCCTTTGGCGCACATCCGACTGGAAGAGGCAGAGATCTCTGTCGGAAGTGCCGGCCTCCTACGTATGCTCGGCGTTCTCTCCAGACGGGAAATACATTGCCGTGGGGCGCAGTGACGGTTTAATCCGACTGCGCAGGGCTGTTGATGGTTCAATCGTCAGAAGTTTGTCCAAACACGCCGGCGCCGTCCAATGTTTGGCGTTTTCTGCAGACTCGAGGCTTTTGGCCACGGGAAGCGATGACGGGGTAATCAAGCTGTGGGAGGTTGAAACCGGCAGTCTGTACAAAACGCTGACAGGCCACACCGGCACGGTGCGCACCGTGTGCTTCTCTCCGGGCGGCAGTTGGTTGGTATCGTCCAGCCTGGACGGCAGTGTGAGAGTGTGGTCTGCAACGGAAGGGCGCTTGGTTCGCTCACTGCGGAGGCACAGCGGTGAAGTGCTTTCCGCAGTGCTCTCTCCGGACGGTGCTCAGATAATATCCGGCGGCAGAGACAACACTTTGAAGGTGTGCAGTGTGCCGGACGGCCTTTTGGTGCGCACGATCACAGGGCATTTTGGAGCGGTGACCGCGGTGTCCTTTTCTCCGGACGGACAAACGCTGGCATCCGGCAGCGGTATAGATCCATACTCCGGCTCCGCAGAGAACATGGTACGCTTGTGGAACCTCGAGAAAGGAGAGCAGTTGCGTTCATTCAGCGGTCAGGCTCAGGAGATCGGGGCCGCGGCCTTTTCGCCGGATGGACAGAGAATAGCCGTAGGCGGATGGGACGGTACCGTAAAGCTTTTTAGCTTATCAGGCGGATTGTGGAGGACCGTATCCGGCCACTCGGGAGCGGTCACAAGCTTGTCTTTTTCCAAC
>JBMFPP010000357.1:0-3279 GCA_049969055.1 Armatimonadota bacterium
CAAGGCCGAAGCGCACTGGTTTTATTTTCCCACAACCAGTGTGCAAAATGTTTTCACTACAAGAAAACGCTTGAATTCCCGAAGTCCAACAGAACCACTCCGGGTCGCAGAAAAGCCGTTACAGTGGTAGCGCCAAACTGCGTTTGCTATAATGAGTGTGAGATGAACCCCTCAGAACTTCAAAAAGCTTTTCAGAGCGCCAAGCGCTTGCTAATTGTTCGCCTCAGCTCTATCGGCGACGTTATCACCGGAACCCCCGTGCCATCTGCCATAAAAAGGATTCGGCCGGATATCCACATAGCGTGGATAGTGGAGGACAGATCCCACCAAGTGCTCATTCGAAACCCCTGGATCGACGAGGTGATAGTTGCACCCCGCTCCGAATGGACCGTCAAATGGCGACAGCGCAGATACTCAGAGGTCCTAGTCGAAACCGCAAAATTCATCCGCAGTATAAGAAAACGCGGCTTTGATATAGCATTAGACCTTCAAGGAAGGCTTAAAAGCAGTTTGTTGGCCTACCTCTCTGGAGCTCCGGTTCGCATCGGCCATGCAGACGCCACGGAAAAAAGCAGGATCTTGTACACCCACGCTTTCAGGGTGACGAAAGATGTCCGTCGTGCCTCGGAGCGGTCTCTTAGGCTTCTGGAGCCCCTTGGGATCCCCTACTGCCCCATGAACCTATACATCCCTCTGGAGCAAAACGACTTCGAATCCGCAGAAACCGTTCTAACCAACCTTGGCGTAAAGGAGCCCTTCGCCGCCTTGTGCCCAGCAACTACATTCCAAACGAAGTTTTGGACTCCATCCGCTTTTGCCCAGGTGGCCGATGGACTGCGGCTCAGGTTTGGGTTGCCGTCTGTGGTTATGGGAACCGCCGCAGATATTCCCCTGGCACAGCAGATAGCATCTTTGGCCTCAGAAAAAGTTGCTGTAGCGGCTGGATTGACATCTTTAAGGAGTGCCGCGGGGATTCTAAGCCGCGCTTCAGTGGTTGTGTCCGTTGATACAGGTTTGCTTTTCGCCGCCTTAGCCGTTGGAACTCCAGTGGTAGGAATATTTGGACCAACCCCTCATGATCATCTGAGGGATGAGCGGATCACCGTGGTCTGCAAACAGTTCTCGTGCTCGCCTTGCTGGCGCAAACCGCGGTGTACCAGCGGTAGAGACTGCATGCTGGCCGTAACTCCCGAAGAAGTTTTGAATGCTGTGGAAGCACTGCTCCTGAGCTACCATGTACCGTCCAGCGTTGCTTCCCCTTAAACAGCCGTCCAAGCGTCTGGAAACATCCGCCTGGATTGCGGCATGCGTTTTCGCACTGCTTAACGCCTGGGCCGCGCGCCACACTGTGGATGCCGACGGCTTATCCTACCTCGACATCGCCGATGCGATCCTGCGCGGGGATTGGAAGAACGTGGTTAATGCCTACTGGAGCCCGCTGTACCCTCTGCTCCTAGTCCCTGCGGTTGCAGTGGGCAGGGTTTGGCCCAACTGGGAGGCGGCGGCTGTCCACGCTGTAAACTTCGCGGTATTCCTCGGGGCGTTGGGTGCCTTCCGAATGCTTTTGCGCGAGGCTGCCGCACCTGCCGACGGGCGGGCCGCAGGCGCCCGATGCAATGGGGCCGGAGGACTCGGCGAGAAGTATCTCCCAATGGATGTTTCCCGATTCATCGCTTCTGCACTTTTCATGTGGAGCTCTTTGGAATGGACGTCCGTCCGCAGAACCACCCCAGATATTCTGGTTTCCGCATTGGCGTACCTGACGGGGGTTCTTCTGATTAAATGTTGGAGAGAGCCTTCCAACCGGTGGCACAGCGCCCTCCTTGGGTCTGCATTAGCGTTTGGTTACTACGCCAAAACGGTGTTTTTTCCGCTGGCGGTGGTTCTGCTTGCGGTTTTGGCCACCGCCGAAATGCGGCGGCGCAGACAAGCCGCAAACGCGGTTACGGCGGCTTTGGTATTCCTTCTCCTCAGTGGGCCGTGGGTGCTGGCACTGTCACTGAGCAAGGGCCGCTTCACATTCGGCGACAGCGGCATGCTGAACTACGCATGGTACGTGAATGGAGTGCATCTGCACGTGCACTGGCAGGGTGATCCCCCCGGATTTGGTCACCCGCTGCACCCGACTAAACAGCTGTCTGCCAATCCAAGGATATACGCTTTCGCGGGGCCAGTTGGAGGCACATACCCGCCCTGGTTTGACCCATCGTACTGGTATGAAGGTGTGCGGCCCCGGTTCATCCTCGCACAGCAAACGGCCAGAAGCGCACACAACCTCATCACGCTTCTGCTGGTTGCGGTGCCCATTCTGCTTGCCGCGGCAGCCATGGCGTCAATGCGAAACTGGAGCTGGCGGATAGACTGCGAGGCTCTCAAAAACCGATGGCCTCTTTTGTTGATGTCTGCTGTGGGTTTGGGAGCTTACATGCTGGTGCTGGTACAGCGTCGGTACATTGCGCCGTTTTCCATGTTGCTTTGGATATGCCTGCTGTCATCGATCCGCGTACCGAATCAGGATCGATCTGATGCTGGGAACTGGAAGATTGCCTCGGCGGTGGTTATACCGATATTCGTGTTTGTATTAGGGTCTGCCCTGCACCAAACGCGGCACGCCGCCTTGAGTTGGCTCCGTGGAGAAGCGCATCCCCACTGGGCCGCCGCGCAGACGCTGAAGCACTTGGGTGTGAAAGAAGGTAGTTCGGTGGCATACCTGGGTTGTGGTGCTGAATCGTACTGGGCGCGGCTGGCACGGGTGAGGATTGTAGCAGAAGCGTACGACGGTACCGCTGACAGAGACAGAAAGCACGACTTCTTCTCTGCAGGTCGGATAGAGGAATTGGTTACAAAAGATGGCTCATTAAAGCGGCGGGTGAAGGCTTTGTTCTTAAAAACCGGCGCCGTTGCCGTAGTATCCTGCAACGTGCCGAGCTTTGTAGCTCGAAAAGGATGGCACAGGCTCGGCCGCACAAACTACTACGCCTATCTTCTGCGCTGAGGCTCAAACATCGAAGATCACTTGGGCGCGCCAGCGGCTCCCGTCCCATTTCACCTCCAAGCCGTGGTACGTAACGGCCTTAACAACCGCACCGTGAAGCTCTGCCTGCGAAATCGGAATGCCCCACGTAGTCGCCGTCAGCGAAGCCGGGGATTGGTGGATCTGCGAGACGCGAAACCTGGTCCAAAGAATGCCGTCGACCTCAGAAGAGAAGAGAAGCTCCCGCAACCAGCTGACCAAAAGCTCATCTAAATCTCCGGCTTCCAGACTCCAATCCCGCTGGT
>JBMFPP010000358.1:0-3270 GCA_049969055.1 Armatimonadota bacterium
GGCTTACAGGCCTGCTCTGGCCGCTCCGTTTATCAAACTTCGTTTGCCGATGAATTTAGACCTTCTAACGATACGCCGTTTTACAGCAGGCGTTATATATCCGCAGGTCACTCTCTCGCGGAACGACCTGACGTTCCTCTTCGACCATATAAGCCAGAAGTTCGACTACAACACGCTGTCTTTACTGCCGGACGGTGCCCGCATAGCTCAGGGCGAGAACGAAATCTATATACAAACGAACAGAACCCAGGTAAACGAAGCCATTGCCACCCACTTCCAAGATACGAAAGAGCGCGCCACCCAAATATTCCAGGTGGTTATGGACCAGCTTCGGGTCACGCAGTACCAGATTTTCGGGGTGAAGCTTATCGCATTCCAACCGGCAGATGGTTCCGCAGCGTGGTTTCTGGAGCAAAAACTCCTATCGGTGCCCCAGGAAAAGCTCGCAATCCTCGGATCAGGACGCCGGGGTACAGGCTTTCGGTTCAATTTCTACCGCGATTACACCAACTACGATCTTCGTATTGAACCGTATTTCGCGGACCTTTCGCAGATATTCTTGGAGCTGGATGTAAACTACCAAACCCCACTGGGATCCCTTGAAGAGATCGGCCCTCGAATTGACCGCGTGTACAACTACCTGCTGGGTGAAGTGAGGCAGTTTCTGGCCGCACTGGTTTCCTAAGTGAACCGCTCTTCAGCGCTCCCGACTCCGCACCGTCTCTAAACCGGTCCCCGTCTCAGAATCTCTTCGTGGTAAGAGCACAGCCTTCCAGAAACCAGCTGGGCGTGCAGCATCTCTTCTTGGTGGTGCGCATTGTACAGTCTGCAGTTTGGGTCTGGGCAGAAGGGATCTCCCATAAGCTCGTAGGCCACCGCTTGAAGAATGTAGCCTTTGACAACCTCGGTGGTTCGCGGGTCGTCATAGTCTAAAAAGCGCCCCCGGAAGGCCTCCGCCGCCCGCGCTCTTGCCAATTCGTCAAACGCCGCCGCTCCCAGGCTCCTGAGGGCCAGGTAGTATTCCCGCGGTTTTGCGGGGCCTTCTACCAGACCTGGCACTGAAATGAGAGCTGGCCGCCCCGGAATGATGGTCCGAGCGTGGTACCGAAGGTCGCTCGGATCAAAAGTCAGCAAAAGACGCCCTGTTACGATAACAGCAAGCGCACTTGCGTTCGGCAAAAGCCGGCGGTAGGCGATCTGAACGCGAAAACCGTCCGCCGGAACACCGCCCGCCGGACCGTCGGCCGTGAGCCGCCTTTTCTCTGTGGAGACCTCGGCCGGAAGCGCAGGCGGTTGGACAAGCTTGTCTGGGTTCCGAATTCTCGCGTTTGCCAGCGAAACGGCCGCGGAGGAAATGAGAGCGTCCTGTTCTTGCGGAGAGAACCCGGCCAGGCAGTCCTGCGGGAACCTCCCTCCAAAGGCTGTCTGGAGCCAACGGATGCTGTTTTTCACGAAGTCGCACAGGGCGTCAAAATCTACACAAGGAGGAGCGTGGTCGTTGTAAACTATCAGCGAACGCAACATGCACCGCAGTGGAGCAGGGGAGGGGCGGTGAAAGCAATCCGCATCACCGCCCCAAAACGCATCAACCCCTCTTGAGTATCTCCTCAACTACTTCAGCGGCACGAATGCCGGAAAGCAGCATTCCGCCGAAGGTGGGCCCCATGCGGGGCAGCCCATAAACCGTGGAAACAGCCATACCGGCTACAACCAAGCCCGGGTGGAACTCGCCGGTGTGTTCCACAAGCAGATCTTCACTGCGTTCCACCCACATGCCGCCCATGCCAACCATTTTGACAAGGCCGCGCTCCTCAAGCGCTGAGGCCACCACAGCATCGTGGCCACTGCAGTCGACAACTACTTGGCACTCCATGGCGACCGGGTCAACGCAGGTGATCTCCCTCGGCAGGGCTGCAACTGGGGTCCAGTTCACAACCACTCCGGCCACTCTGTTGCCCTCGCGCAGAACTACGTCCTCGAACTTGGTCATGTTGGAGAACTTCACACCCGCATCGCAGGCGGCGGCAATAAGCTTGGAGCATGCGTGAGGGCCGTCCGCTACGAAAAGACCAGGAGTGGCTTCCTTGTACGGAACCCCAAGCTCGTCAAGCACCTTCTCTGCCGGATGGCGGAATGTGACGGTGTTCATTAGGTAGCCGCCGATCCAGAACCCACCACCGAGGTAGTTGTTCCTCTCAATGACGTAAACCTTGTATCCCTTGCGGGCAAGGTTTCGACCGCACATTAGGCCAGCGGGACCAGCACCAATGATTATGCAGTCGCTCTGCACGTATTGGCCAAGCTGATCCGCAAATCCCTGTATTATAGCCCTTGTGACTTCCTTTTCGCCAACAGGGGCGAACAGAGGTTCCTTCTCCATTTGCTATCTCCTTATTGCGATATTTGTTTGCTTTGTGAACACCCTACTGAGCAAATAGGGTAGGGGAGCCAAATCCCGGCGGCAGCGGCCTGCCCAGATGTCGATACGCGGCTTCGGTTGCTTTTCGGCCGCTTGGGGTGCGCACCAAAAACCCTATTTTAAGCAGGTACGGCTCAACCATATCGACCAAAGTGTCGGCCTCCTCGTTGAGGGTTGCCGATAGAGCCTCTATGCCGACAGGGCCGCCGCGGTACTGGTCAATGATTGCAAGAAGAAGTGCCCTGTCAAGCTGATCCAGACCTATACTGTCTATCCCCTCGCGGGATAGAGCGTTCTCCGCTATCTCCCTCGTGATGACCCCATTGCCCTCGACCTCAGCGTAATCGCGAACGCGCCGAAGCAGTCTGTTAGCCACCCTCGGCGTGCCGCGCGCTCTGCGGCCGATCTCCAGGGCTCCTTCATCCTCTATCTGAACCCCAAGTATTCCCGCAGACCGCTTTGTTACCAAGACAAGCTCATCTTCGGAATAGTAATCAAGATGGCAGAATATACCAAATCTATCGCGCAGGGGGGCCGACAAAGCCCCGGCGCGCGTGGTTGCGCCCACCAGCGTAAAGCGCTTCAGGCTTATTTTAAGTTTCTTCTGGGCAAAAGCCCCCTTGTCAATCACCAGATCTACCTGAAAATCTTCCATGGCCGGATAAAGATACTCTTCAGTAACCCGAGACAGCCGGTGGATCTCATCTATAAACAAGACGTCGCCTTCCTCCAGATTGGAAATTATGCTGAGGAGATCTTTAGGCTTCTCTAAGGCCGGGCCGGATGTAGATACTATACTGGTGTTCATCTCCCGGGCAATGATGTGGGCAAGGGTTGTCTTGCCCAAACCG
>JBMFPP010000359.1:0-3268 GCA_049969055.1 Armatimonadota bacterium
ACCGTGCCCACAACCATGGAGGACGTTTACGAACTGCTTCTCACCATACGCCGCGAGAGTGGGGACGTTTCCAACTGGAAGCGCATCAACCGCCGCTTCCTCAATACGCTCAGGAAGCAGTTCCTCATTTGGAGAACCCTGCGCGCTGAGGAACGCGAGCGCTATCTGGCGAAAACCGCCGCCGATTCGGCGCAGTCAGGCTGAGAGCAGATAACTGTTCAAGCTGTGTTTCAAAAGCTTTGTAGAAGAGGTGCTTAGAAAAAGGTTTCAAAACACACACAAATGCTGAAAAAGCCGATGAAGGTTTACTTTGTTGAGGAGGTAATACCCCTTGGCAGATGAACATGGCGATGTGAAAACTTCCGAAAGGCGGGAAGCTACAGATTCGCTTGAGAGTATCCGCGAAGCCGGCGAAGTAACGGCCACAGAAGGCCAACCGATAAAATTTGAAAACGGCTTCACTATGCGGGCCGTTATGGGAGCGCTGTTTGTCACCTTCGTTATGCTCCCCGGCGGCATATACCTTGGCCTTGTGGTAGGAGCTGGTCTGGGATCGGCGGCAGAATGGGTTACGATCCTGCTGTTTTCCGAGTTGGCACGCCGGTCTTTTGCGCCGCTCAAGCGGCAAGAGATATACATCTTGTACCTAATGGCCGGCGGCTTGGCCAATATGAGTATGGCACACTTGGGCCTGGCCGGCGGCGCCTTCAGCAACTATATCTGGAACATTTACTTCCGAGATTCTGCCGCAGCCAGGGCCTTCGGCCTATCACCTTATATCCCGCGCTGGGTAATTCCGCCTCAGGGATCGGAGGCTATTCTCAACCGCACCTTCTGGCACCCGGACTGGGCACTCCCAATAGGGCTTTTGGTGGCGGGAACGTTCTTGGGGGTGCTTAACACCTACGGCCTGGGATATACGCTGTTCCGCATCACCTCTGACCTCGAGCGCCTCCCGTTCCCAATGGCTCCGGTTGCAGCCGGCGGAGCAACGGCGCTTGCCGAAGCTGGAACCAAGGGTGAATCTTGGCGGTGGCGGGTTTTCTCCATCGGTGCGATGATCGGCATCGTCTTCGGGTTCTTCCACACCGGGATCCCAATCTTCACCGGCGCCGTATTGCTTCAACCTGTCCAAATCATACCCATACCGTTCCTCGATCTGGTCCAGAATACCGAGCATATCTTCCCCGGCGGTGCGATCGGCATAGATTTGGGTCTGTGGCCTGTGCTCTCCGGATTTGTAGTACCGTTCCCCGTGGTTGTTGGTGGAGCTGTATCATCCATACTATCGCAGTTCGTTGCGGCGCCTATTCTGCAAAAGAACGGCATGTTGCCAATGTGGCGGCCGGGGATGTCGGCTATCTACACTCAGATGGTCACAAGCCTCGACTTCTGGCTGAGCCTTGGAATCGGAACCGGTATCGCCATCGGACTTATAGGAATTGGCTCGGTGGTAAGGACCGCCATCGTCGCCACCCGAGAGAGAAGGGCCACAGGGCGAACCACCCTCGGATCGCTAACGCCGCCCCCGGGGCGCGGAGATATACCCATCTGGCTATCTCTGGTCTTCTGGTTCACAACTACCACTATAAGCATTGCCATAACACACTGGCTGGTTCCAAAGTTTCCGCTTTGGATACTGCTCGCCTTCGGATACCTGTACAGCCCGCTGGTATCGTACGTCTCTGCTAGAATGATCGGCTTGACCACTCGCGGCATCGGATTCCCAATGCTTCGGGAAGCGGTTATCATAAAGAGCGGTTACAAGGGCGTAGACATCTGGTACGCCAACCTCCAGATGAACGACTATGGATACTCTGCCCAGTGGTTCCGAGAGGTGGAGCTTACCGGAACCAGCTTCCGCAGTATCCTCTACATGCAGATGTTCATGGCGCCGCTGACGCTGATTGCCAGCTTCCTGTTCTGGTCCTACTTCTGGCACACAAATGTAATCCCGTCCGCCCAATTTCCATACGCCCAAAAGTTCTGGCCTTTGCACGCCACCACCGAGGCGATTTGGAAAACCGCTAACCAACCCGGTGCAAACAACTTCTTCATGAAGGCGATAAAACCGGATGTAATTCTTGCCGGCGGGATTCTTGCCTTCGCCTTGTACGGCGGGTGCGCCGCCTTCAAAATTCCAGTCCTCTACTTCTACGGATTTATGGGCGGACTTGGACAGCTTCCGACAGGTGCCTTCGGCTCCCTTTTCGGAGCCTTCCTCGGGCGTTACTACTTCACAAAGAGGCTGGGAGCCGAGAACTGGACCAAATATACCCCGGTGCTTCTGGCGGGGTTCGCGTGCGGCGGCGGCCTTATAAGCATGGCGATGATCGCTTTCGCGCTGATCATCAAGGTAACAAACTATCTGCCGTTCTAAGAATCCAGTATGAATTTGCCGGATACAACAGCAGAACCGGTGAAGGCTGATAGAAAGGCCACTTTAATAGGATGGCAAGGGCTGACGGTCCGGGTGCCGAAAGATTGGAGCTTCGCCGCGTACAGCGGCGATGCTAAGTCAGGTTATTTCCGCGTCGAAAGCCCGACCAGCGAGGCCCTTGAAGTATAGTGGTCCGAGCAGAAAAACCGGCCGCTGTTGCGCCGAGTGCTTGGTGATTTTCGAAAGCGCTTGTTTAAAGACGCCAAGCGCTCCAAGCTTCCAGTGGAATTCTCAGAGAAGCCGCGCTCACTGAGTCAGCTGAGGTTCCACAGCACCGCACCAATAACGTTCAGGTGGAGAACGAACCGCACTGCCTATGGGGCGCTGTGGTACTGCGAAGAATGCTGTCGTGTAACGCTGGCCCAAGTAGTCGGCACGGCATCACAAACGCTTGGCCCGCTGGCGTTTGATATCCTTTCGTCCATCCAAGATCATCCTGCAGGCGACAAAACTGTTTGGAGTGTGTACGACTTCACCTTCCAAGCACCGAAAGATATGCTTCTGGAAAAGCATCAGCTCCAATCCGGGCATATTCTGATGGAGCTTCGCACCAAGCACGACAAACTGGTGGTGGAAAGGTGGGGGTTAGCAAATCTGATACTGAAGCGCGACACCCCGTCGGGGTGGCTTTCCGGGGCTTTGTATTCACTTCTCAAGCCCTTTAAATACACCAAAGAGGAAGAAGCCGCTGACATTCAAGGACACGCGGCCGTTGTTTTCCGCGGGCAGATGTCGGGCATTCGATGGCTGACGGCGCGGCTGAAAGCGTACACCGCACTGCGCAGGCCGATGGACCGGGTTTTCGGCTACGGATGGCACTGTCCTGAG
>JBMFPP010000360.1:0-3267 GCA_049969055.1 Armatimonadota bacterium
GCCGCTTCAGGGAAGCATAAGCGCAACCGTTAAGGATCCCTCCGGCGAGGCGTCCGCCGTGTCCACATTTCGCGTGGTTGATGTGAGCGGGCCGGCGCCTAAAGCCAGAAACGTTATTTTAATGATCGGCGATGGATTCGGACTGGCTCACCGAACGGCCGCGCGTATAGTCTCTCGTGGGTTAAGAGAAGGGCGGTACAATGCCCCTCTTGAAGCGGACGACATGGAGGCCCACGGCTACACATCAACCTCGAGTATGGACTCTTTGGTGACTGATTCGGCAAATGGAGCCACTGCATTCGCCGGGGGCAATAAAACCAAAAACGGCTCTCTGTGCGTGTGGCCGGATAATACCTCGGACCCAACTGACAATCCGAGGTTTGAAAACATTCTTTCTTACCTTAAGAGAACGCGCGGATTGGCCACGGGTGTGGTCACAACCGACTCCGTCGCGGGAGCCACTCCCGCCGCATTCCTGGCCTACTGCGACGACCGAAACCAAACCGCCAAGATAGTGGCACAGTATCCTGACTCTGCCCCCGAAGTTCTCCTTGGCGGAGGGCGAAGTGTCGTGAGTACCTCGATTAGGGATAAATTCATCAAAGCTGGATATGCTTATGTAACAACGGCAGCCGAACTTGCCGCCCTCCCAACGAGTACAACCAAATGCTTGGGTCTGTTCAGCTCCGATGTTATGGAAACCTATGTTGATCGCGCGCAGGCCCAGCGCAAAGGCTCTGGTGCGGGTCTTACCGAGCCGAGCCTGCCGGAAATGACGGAAGCGGCCATTCGGATGCTTTCTCAATATCCGAACGGCTTCATACTGGTTGTTGAAGGAGCTTCCATAGACAAAGAATCCCATTCCAAAGACTCCAACAGAGCTATTTGGGAATCGATCGAGTTCGACAGAGCAGTTGGCGTAGCCAAGCGCTTTGCCGCGTCACGAAACGATACCCTCGTCGTGGTGGCAACAGACCACGAAACTGGCGGGCTAACCGTGACGGGTCTTTCCGGCAACAAGCTTCTGCTTGGTTGGGGAAGCTTAACCATAACCCCCGGCGAGGGTATGACGGAGCCTGCTTATACTGCTCCTGCAAGCGGCTCTGCAGACCACACTGCCGTGGATGTGCCTATCTCCGCCTTCGGACCAGGAGCCTCGGAGTTCGGAAGGTATATGGATGCGACAGAGGTGTTCTTCTGCATACTGCGCGCTGTAGAGGGCGGCTACAAACGTTTCGAAGCCCAACCCGGCGATGTTAACGGCGATGGAAAGATCACGCTGGCAGATGTTACTCTTCTGCTTCGCGCCGCCGTTGGGCTCACCACCGTCGGGCGCTGAGGTTTATCCTTGGTTTCTTTACGAGTTATATCGGCGCTTTTCGGTTTGTCAAAGCTTTTCGATTAAGGCTGGGAGGCACCTCGCGGAGGAAGAAAGGTGCCTCCCCAACCCTTTATCCTACTGCGAGGTGCTTGGTTTTCCTTGCCAGCGACAAACAGCAGACTGAAAGCACACTGAGAGGAAAAGAAGGTGTTTCCTCCGGATAAATAACAGCGCTTCTGGAACACTCAGGAGTGCTCCGGCTGAACGTGGAAGGCTTCCGCTAAAATGATAAGAGGAAGTAGGTTGCCACTTGCCGAATGCCTTTTTAGGAACCCTCAGCATAACAAAGCTAAGGAGGTTTCGGATAATGAGTTTGATGGATCTTAGAGGCCAAGCCAAAAGGCGGTCTCCGGATGAACTGCTTCAACACTTGAAAACTTTCAACCTCGACCTGAAGTTCACGGCCGGAGTTTGGTTCTTCGCACCTAGCGGGGGGCGCTGGCACGAGCGCTATGTCCCTCCGATGACAATGGAACAAATCCTCGAAAAGGCTGCAAGCCTCATGAAGTACGGCCTGGTTGGTGTAGAGGGCCATTACCCCAACGAAGTCAACGAGGACAACCTTGAGCTTTTCAAAACGTACGAAAAACAGGCTGGCCTGAAGCTGGTCACCGTTGTGCCTAACCTCTTCTACGATGCCCAGTTCGAGTTCGGGTCGCTTTCATCTCCCATAGAGAAGGTGCGTAAGGCGGCCATCGAGCGCACAAAAACCACCCTCCAGATCAACAAAGAGCTGGACACACCCTTCTCCATCGTTTGGCCCGGCGGAGACGGCTACGAAAATCCCTTTGGTTTGGACTTCTACGCGATGTGGGACCGCTTCGAGGAGGGCCTTGCCGAGGCTATGGACGCCGTCCCCGGGGTGCGAATAGCTATCGAGCCGAAGCCCTACGAACCTAGGGGCGTGAACATATGGCGGCACACTCCAAACGGAATCCTCATGGCACAGAACGTTGAAAAGCGCCTGAAATCGGATGAGAACAAGAAGCTCTTGGCAGAGGGCCACGCTCTAGTCACCTTAAATCCGGAGGTTGGCCACGTCCTTATGGGCTATGAAGATCTGCCCTACGCTTTTGCCAGTATAATGCGCGAAGGACGCCTAGCTCACACTCACTGGAACAGCCAGCCGCTTGGCAACTACGACCAAGATTTGGACGTTGGAGTGGTCTCTCCTGAACAGGCAGAAGCAGCCCTTTACACCCTCAAGATGTACGGCTACACTGGTTACTTTGGGTTGGACCTGGCTCCGGAGCGCCTGCCGGTGGAGCGCGCCCTTATCAACTCGATGGATGCGCTGAAAGCCATGAACGACCGCATCAATTCCCTGGACCACGAGAAGATCTTGGCGTGCATTAATAACCCGGAGAAAAACCGCGGCTACATTGAGGCGATGCTTATCCGAGCGAGGGCGAAGGATCCAAGCAAACTTTCTCCCATGCCTGAGTTCGAATAAGCGGTTCTAAGCCTTCTCGGCAACCAAAACAGAGCAAACGATTTCTTGCTTGTCCCTATTCCCTGCCATTGCCTCCGGGAGGGGAAGCAGCAGCTCCTCTTTTACTTGCTGCGGACGAGGGAAAGCAGACGCCTTTCCCCCTAGTAGAGCCGGGAATGAGGGGTTGTGAAAAGGGTTTGGAGACGAAGGGCAAGCAGTAAAAACGGGGCGCAGGATCTATCCTCCTGCGCCCCAAAGCTGATTGTCTGCGGATGTCGAAAGCTACCTGTATTCTCTCGACAACTGCCTTAGGTAGCTCTCCATTTGAGTCTGATCAAACTTCGGGTCACCGGACTGCTTCCACATCTGCTTGGGCACAATGGTGTTTTGAATCCTCATCCACTTGGCATGGCCGTCGGAGAAGATCCAGTTGCACCCCTTCTGGTGGCTTTGG
>JBMFPP010000361.1:0-3255 GCA_049969055.1 Armatimonadota bacterium
CGGCCGTCCATCTTTCTTGGTGCTGTGCAGTGGGCCATTGTAACTACACCGTCGTGTGGGTAGGTCGGATCATTCAAGAAGACCGGCTTTCCGGAGATATGGTGGAGCAGGATCCCTGAAGGTATCACAACGAAATCAGACTCGCAGAACGCCATGAAGCCTTCGTCGTTGAGTAGTGAGAGCGGCAAGCACGCGGTTGTTTCGGCGATGGGCATTATGGTGCCCATGCACTGGTTGATGGTGATGGTATCCGTTTGGGCTTCGTGCATAAGCTGAAGGAACACATCGCGAAGCAGAAAGGCGTTGCGGACGAACTGCCTGTCGGTTTTGAGAAGCACCCCGCTCTGTTTGAGGTACTTATCGGCTTCGTCACTGCACCGCTTCACCATTTCCGAATTTTCACGGGCGCGGCGCAGGCGTTGGGCAAGCTCTTGATAAGACACGTCCCTAATTTCGAGCTTCCACAGCTCGCGGGCCGCCGCAGGACCGGTCTGGTATCCAATTCCCCATCCGCTTGCACCGCCCACCGCAACCACCCGTTTGCCGATGGTGTTTTTCAGACCGCTCAGAGCGCGCAGTCTCCACAGGACCTCATCGTACCGGTCAACAACCACATCGCGGGTGGTGAAGCCGGGCTGGCCGTACTCATCGACGGCTTTGCGCAGGAAGTGCGGGTGGGCTATTTCGTACCACAGGTATACGGGCCCGGATCTGTGCCGCACGAACATGAGGCTCCACGGTGCTCCCGCCGCGAGTGCGCGAAGCGTATCCTCCCAGCCGCCGGCCGCGTACATCAGTGTTACATCAAACCTCCTGCCAGACAGCGACGAAAGCTCTTGAGGGGATTTAGCCGAGATTAGCGGTAGAATCTCGAGCGGGAAATCTGCGGATTTGGCAAGTGATTCCAGCTCACGTTGTATCCGCTCTCGTTCCTCGCTGGCTTGCTGTTCGGTTTGAATGCCGCCCCATGCCCTCCAGCTGGTGGCTTTTTGGCGCGTGGGCACGCTGTATACAAGGACCGGCTGTACGGTCAGCGTGCGCGCCAGAGGAACAGTTGGGGCGGCTTCTTTTGCTTCTGCAACGGCGCTGAGGGATGAAACTGTGGCGGCGCCCAAAGCGGCAATTCCAACACCGGCCAGTAGTTCCCTTCTGGATATACCGCTTGCGCAGCGGTGCAGATCTCCACAGCACCTTGGGCGCATAGAAGCTTCACTGCGTTTCATGGGACACACCTCCTGTAAGAAGTTTTGGCAAACAAGCGGGAGTAATTGCGAAAACTTCTCGATTGAAATACGAGCTCAAGGCCATGGGTCTGGCTCCAGGCACATAGCCCTCCGCAGTATCTTTGTTGCGTCGGAAATTGTTACTCGTCCATTCCCATATGTGCCGTTTGGGTTTTTAGGCGCTACGTCGGCCCGGCGCAGTAGCGATTCGGGCAAGGGATTTAGAAGTTTTGCCGCAATCCTCACGCATAGAAGCGCGTCAAAAATGGTTACGCGCCCGTCGGCGTTGATGTCGCCCGGAGGCACGGTCACTCGGGCTTCGCCGTGGGTTACGAATATTGGGACCGCGGCCGCGGCGGCGGGGTAAAGTTGAACGCGTTGAAGAACAAAGGCGTAGGAGTGGCCGGTGTCCGCTTCTGGTGGAATCAGGATGTGCAGTTTTGCAAGCAGGGTTCCCGGCTTGAAGGGTTGTGCTGGCGAGAGCACCGTTAGGTTGGTTTGGAAAGGCCCTTTAGGGGTTGCGAAAACCCCTGCCGCCAATGCTGGAGAACCAGCTTCTACGCCGATCAATGAGACTCTCCGCGGGCTGTTGCCAACAGCGCCGACCCTCACAACCATGGATATACCGTACACCTGACAGCCGTCTCCGGGCCAGTATGCTATGGGAAGTGAAACTTCGCGCCCGGGCAAGGCGTTGTATACAGATGCCGCCATAAGGCGGTGGGGGCGAAGCACCCTCAGGTAGCCGCCTTTTGCGGATACAGGTATGGGTTTGGCGCTTGCGTCGTTGAAGGAAATCACCGTGAGATCGATGTTGTAAATGGTGCCCGGAGCCGCGCTGTCCGGCACCAGGAGCGGAACAGTTACGAGAGTTCCCGGGCCGTCGAAAGGGATTATTCCGGCTGCGGCAACCTGTAGTGTTCCAGGGATTACGCTGCCGGCGAGGCTTATAACGCTTGGGGGGACCATGCTGCCGAGGGTGTATTTTGCCTCACCGTTTTGCGGTTTCTGAGGGTCGGCGGGAACATGCCGAAGCGTTGGGGCGTTAGGGGGCTCAGCAAATTTGAAATCCAGCCGGAGCTGGAAGGTGGCCGCTCCGCGCACCAGGTCGTCCATAACGATTTCTACTTGGGCTATGCTTCCCGGGGCCGCCGCGGCATCTTTAACCGAAAGAGTTCCCCGGCCTGCTGAAAGACAGGGAGGAGCGAAACAGCAGATAAGCAGAATGGTCGTGGAGATAATATGGTGCGAGTACTGCCTCATCGGTTGGTTCAGTATCCCTCGTCGAACCCAAGCGCAATGCGAAGCATTCTCAAAACGTCGGAAATGTTAACAACGCCGTCTCCATAAAGGTTTTCGGCGCGTTTTGGCTCTATGTCGGCGCGCTGAAAAAGCGTTTGCGAGGGCGTTAGGAGCCCGAGGGCATAGCGGAGGCACAGGCCTGCGTCCATAATATCCACGCGACCATCGGCGTTTACGTCTCCTGTGAGCAGAGCAACTCGGAGTAAACCTGGAAGGAGGGTGGGAATTAATTCTGCTCCGCGGGAGTCGTAAAGGCGGACCTGGCTCAGAGACAGCCGGTAGCTGGCTCTGCGCACAATATCGCTTGGCGTTCTAATGCGCACGTGAGCGACAGCCCCTTCTTCAATAGGTTGTCCCCTGCTTTCAATTCGCACTATGGCGCTTGATGGAGACACCTGCACAAATGCTACCCCGGAGTTCGGCGCCGCCTGCCCGGCTATTGCTCCAATGAACTGTGGGAGGGGCAGTGTTGGGTTTTCCGGCACAACAGAGATCCCGATTACAGCTGCCGAGAGCTTTGCATCGGTGTCGCTTTCGTAGGAAATGGAAATCCACGTTTCGCGGTCTGGAAGCTTTGGGCTCCCGCCGTCGATGTAAAGGCGGTGCGGAGAAACCACACCCAAAGCACCGCCCTGCAGAGTCACTTTGTCTTTTATTGAATTTCCATTTCCGTCGTTTAGGACGATTAGCTCAATGTCCAGGCGATAGACGGTGCCTGGAGGGGTTTCCG
>JBMFPP010000362.1:0-3253 GCA_049969055.1 Armatimonadota bacterium
CCCTGGTCAACTATCCAACCAACGATCCCACCACGCCCAACCAGTCCGGGTTGAACGCGCCCATCGGCGTAGCCGTGGATTCAGAAGGCAATTTGTGGGTGGCCGATTTCGGCAACAGCCGCATCCGAAAAATCTCGGCAGATGGAACTATTAGTACTGTAGCCGGCAGTAGCACCGTGGGTTACGACGGCGACGGAGGGCCGGCTACTCAGGCCGCCTTAACGTCTCCCTACGGGATTGCTGTCCTTCCGTCTGGAGACTTGGTCTTCACCGACTTCTCCGCAAACGCGATCAGAACCGTATCCCGCGAAGGGATTATCACCACGCTGGCTGGCACTGGAATACCGGGATTTTCCGGCGACGGAGGGCCGCCGCGGCAGGCCGCACTGTGGAACCCGGCCGGAATCGCCGCGGCACCGGACGGCACCATCTATTTTGCGGATTCCGGGAACAACAGGATCCGCGCGGTTCTCCCAAACCGCTTCATAATAACGGTTGCAGGAAGCGGACAGGAAGATCCTTTCAACGGGGATGGTATTCCTGCAGAAACAGCCAACCTCAGCGCACCAACAGCCGTTGCTGTGGCGGGTTCCAAGCTTCTATTCACCGACGACGGCCACCACCGCGTGTGCTTTGTGGATCTTTCTTTGACCGTTATCTACGGGGATCTGAATTCAGACTCTGCTGTAACAACCGCGGACGCTGTTCTAGCGTTGAAAATCGCCCTAAACATGCTTGCGCCGTCGCCCAAACAGTTGGCTTTTGCGGATGTCGCCCCCAAGCCCGGCCGAGATAGACCTTTCGGCGACGGAGCGGTTACCGTTGCCGATGTTGTGAGAATACTGCGCCGGGCAATTGCACTAGAAGCACCCTGGCCCTAAACCTTTGCGGTAGGATTCAGTAAACCATGCTTTTTATTAGAGATTCCGATCCTGTTGTATTCTCTGGAAGCTCGAACCGGCAGTTGGCCAAGGAGATATGCCAGCACCTCGGGATCCCGCTGGGAGAGGTGCTGCTAACCAGATTTTCCAACGACAACCTCTTCGTCCAAATCCTACAAAGCGTTCGCGAGCGCGATGTGTTCGTGGTTCAGTCGTTCTCGCCGCCGGTTAGCGACCATATACTGGAAATGCTCATCATGCTGGATGCCCTGAAGAGTGCATCGGCCGGAAGAGTTACCGCCGTCATCCCGTATTTCTCCTACGCCAGATCCGATAAAAAAGACCACCCCCGCATCTCCATTACCGGCCGCCTGATAGCAGACCTGCTGGTTACCGCAGGAGCAGACAGGGTGCTTACCATGACCCTTCACTCACCCCAGGTGCACGGTTTCTTCCGCGTGCCGCTTGACCACCTAAGTGCCGTTCCCGTCATATCCGAATACCTGCAGGAGTTGGGCTTGAAAAACTGCGTCGCTGTGGCCCCAGACGCCGGCAGTGCCCGCCGAGCCGGGGCTTTTGCCCAGAGGCTTGGTATTCCCATGGCCTTTATCGACAAGCGACGCTTGGACGACAAAACCGTGAGATCCAGCACCGTGGTCGGCGACGTGGCGGGCAAAACGGCCATCATTTTCGACGACGAAATTGCGGCGGCAACCTCCATGGTGAATGCCGTACAGGCTGTGCTTCAGTGCGGAGCAAGAGATGTGTACACCTGCGCCACGCACGGGGTGTTCTGCGGACCGGCTGTACAGCGCATTAAAGACAGCCCCGTTAAGCGCGTTGTTGTCACCAACACCATCGCCCATAAAGAAAAACTCTGCGAGAAGATAGTAACCCTAAGCGTGGCGCCTCTGTTTGCAGAAGCCATTAAGCGAATTCATACAGGTGAGTCTGTAGGCGCTCTCTTCCGCTGAGGCAAAATCCACCGCCTGGGCGCATCCGCATCTCCAGCCCACGCCAATAAAGCGGGGATTTCTCTTTGTCCTGGGCCTCCACCGCAAAGCTTCTTTCATCAAATTTGCTCCTGCCGCAGTATGACGTTCATCACAGACCGCACCGCAGTCAGCCAGTTAAGATTACACACGGAGGTCTTTCAGTATGATACGAAAAATAGTGCAAATCAACGAAGAGCTTTGCGACGGCTGCGGTTTGTGCGTTCCGGCCTGCGCCGAAGGCGCCATACAGATCATCAATGGAAAAGCCAAACTCGTGTCTGACCGCCTGTGCGACGGTCTCGGAGCCTGCCTAGGGGAATGCCCGCGCGGTGCCATCAGCATCATAGAGCGCGAAGCCGAAGCTTTCGACGAATCCCTCGTCCAAAAAGTTTTGCAAAACAAACGGGGACCAATTGAACAGCAAAACTTCTTGTCCCACAGATCGGCCCATGCTTCACTGCACGCCGGTGTCTCGCCGCTCCATTCATCACAAGCGGCACAGACCGGTGGTTCTTGCCCCGGAGCACGCGTACTGCAGTTTGGAACCCCACCGGCAGATGCAGTATCCAAAGCCGCATCGGAAGAGCCTGGAAGGCAGTCCCAATTGAGGCAGTGGCCGGTACAGCTGGCGCTAGTGCCTCCCACGGCTCCGTACCTCCAAAACGCGCACATTCTGCTTGCGGCAGACTGTGTGCCTTTCGCTTACGCAGACTTCCACGATCGCATGCTGAAGGGAAAGGCCCTTCTGGTCGGATGCCCAAAGTTAGATGACGTGCAGTGGTACATACAGAAGCTCGCACAGATCATTGCTGTTGCACAGCCGTCTTCTATCACGGTGGCATACATGGAAGTGCCGTGCTGTGCCGGGCTTGTAAGAGCCGCTCAGCTGGCGGCCACCGGCGCCAATTCAGAGGTGAAAATACAGCCGCTGATGGTTACTGTATCCGGCCAGCTGGCAGAAGAGCAGAGGTAAAAGGAAATACAGCCGCCGCGCCGAAAGCAAAACTGCCGAACGGGCATTTGCCACTCCCAAAGAAGGATAATGCCTATTTGGCTGTGCCCGGGATTATATCCCGTCTTTTGCGGCGGGCGAGGGCAGAAGCAAATCAAAGGAGCGTGGTTGCCGTGAAGCCGGCCGCCAAACGAAACCAAGGGATTCAGGGATTTACGCTTATCGAACTTTTGGTGGTGATAGCCATCATTGCCGTGCTAGCGGCGGTTCTCTTCCCGGTTTTCGCGCGCGCCCGTGAAAAAGCTAGACAAACAACATGCGCATCACATCAGAAGCAGTTTGCGGCCGCATATCTAGCCTACGCGCAGGACTACGATGAAACTGTGCCACCGTGGACCAACGCCAAGGGCATGGTGCTTCAGGAC
>JBMFPP010000363.1:0-3249 GCA_049969055.1 Armatimonadota bacterium
GGCCCCCTTACAGACACTGCCTCGGCGCTTAAAGGAACCGCCAGCACCAAAAGCGCTGTTCCAGACACCGCCGCCGAAACTTTTTCAGCAAATGCAAGCCTGCCCGTCAATGCGCGCACGGGAACATAAACCGCAACCGCCAAACCGCCAACGGCAAAAGGCAGTTCCGCCCCCAAAACCTTCGGATACCGAATAAACCCCAACGCCGAAGCCACCGCAAACGCAGGCGCCCAAAGAGCGCAGGCGGCCGCGGCATCCCGCAGCGGCCCACGAACCAACCACGCCACCGCATAAAGAACCCACAGCACAGCTGCTGCAGACGGCAGAACCATCCCCAACGCAGAGTCAGGGCACAGCGCGGCAACCACAGAAACCACAACCAAGGCCGCACTGCTCCCCACCAAAGCCGCATCCCTACCTTGACCTGCGCGCCACAGCGCAATTCCGAATGCGGCTCCCGCCGTACCTACCGCAGCCGGTCCCCACTGCCACAAAGCCTGCTCCACTCTTCCCCACCCTTCAGAAAACTTGACAAAGCAACGCCTGCTAACCAACGAGCTGTTCGTCAGTCGCGCACCCTGTAACCCGGGCGCTCCGCAAGAAACAGCCTGGCACCACCAGCATCCAAACTGCCTTCATACAAAGCTGGAAACCGCAGGTCCCTGCGCAGAAGGTTCTTGCTTTCCCCACCGCCCGGCAGTACCTCCTTCAAAACCTGAACATCGTCGTGCAGGTTCAAAACAAAACTGCAGGCCCGGTTGGAACTGCGGTTAACCACAAGCAGTGCAGTTCTATCATTGGACATTCTAAACAAGCCAACCAGCGCCGGCCCTCCTTCAAGACCCTCAAGCACAGGGCCCTTAGCCACCGGACGACAACCCCTGGGCACCGGCTGGGTGTGGTACACGCCCAAAGAGCGCTGTCCAAACAGCACCTTGGCCCTGCGCTTAAGCACCGCGTTAAGCTCCTTCACCCATTCGTACTTAGCCCGACGCTTCCCATCTTGAGACAATATCCCATCGAAGTGCTCTTCCCCGCCGGATTCGGGCGGCGTCCAGTAGGTGAAGTAGAGGATTCCGCTTGCTCCGTAAGCCAAAGCGCTCCAAACCTGCCAGTGCAGCTCCTGTTCAGAGGGGCTTCGGTACACGTTTCTTATGCCTTCCGCCTGCACAATAACCCAAAAAGGAACTCCTGCCTTGGCGGCCTCCTGACGCACAAGCTCTAAGTTCTCGTAATACTGCTCTCTAATTCCAGACCGAAGAAGCGGATAGTGATCGAAGCTGAGCACTCCCGGGCGCACCTCGGCAACAAACCTCGACAGATACTCCGCGTACGAAGAACATCCAAGCTGTTCCGCAGAAGCGTAGTTCGGAAACAAATTTATGTAACAAAGCACTTCCGGTGCCCTGCGCCGCATCTCGTCCACCGTGCGGCCGAGGGCGCTGAATGCCGGCACCCCCGGTTCATCCTGAAGCAAAAACCCGTAAAGCGCAGGATGCCTGGCATAGTCGGCCAGCACCTCCGAAACCCTATCGGCTTTCCCCCCGTAGAGGCGGCTGTCCAGCACCAACGCCTTCAAACCGTGGCGCCGCGACATCTCCAGCATTTTCAGAGAGGCGTCCTTATCCTGAACGCCGTTGCCGCCCATTACAACATTGAACCCAGCCTCCGCGATTTCCGCGTACCTGCTGTCTGTGGTTTCCGACGGCGGCGGCGGTGACCAAAAGCTCACAACAAATTCCCTCTGCCGCCAGGTTGCCGCGCTCAACTTTCCTCCCAACCCAAGCACAGCCGCAGCACCAACACCTAAAGCCAGCCTGCGGCTCATCCGAGGAGCCATTCGGCCTCCCTCCTCAAACCATCCTGTATGCTAACCGAGGGCTTATACCCCAGATGCTCCCGCGCACGCGAAACGTCAGCGGCTGTATGCTTCACATCGCCCTTCTCTGGAGGAAGATATTCCACGCGTGGTTCCTTGCCAAGCATTTCCCCAAGAATCCTTATCACCTCCCTCACAGTAATCCTTGAACCGCCCCCGATGTTAAAAACCTGCCCCTCCACCGGCGCCGACGCCGCCGCAAGATTGGCTTCCACAACATCAGATACGTATGTAAAGTCGCGGCTTTGCTCGCCGTCTCCGTATACTTGGAGCGCACGGCCCTCTGCAATGGCACGTATGAACTTGTGGAAAGCCATGTCCGGCCTCTGCCGGGGACCGTAAACCGTGAAGTACCGCAGTGAGACTGTGGGAACCCCGAAGTTTTTCCAGTACAAATAGCACAAATGCTCGCCGGCCAACTTCGATGCACCGTAAGGCGAAACCGGCTTCGGAAGAACATCCTCCGATGTGGGAAGTGCCTCTGCGTCTCCGTAGATTGACGAAGAAGAAGCGTAAACAAAGCGCCTGATGTTGCTGTCTATCGCGGCTTCCAAAAGCCTTTGGGTTACCAGCACGTTGTTGTTCAAATACAACTCGAAGTTTTGACGCCAGCTGGGACGCACTCCGGGCTGCCCCGCCTGATGGAAAACATAATCCACCGGACGCAGAAGGCGCGGCAGGTCCATAGCCAGCAGATCCGCCTCGATGAATTTGAACCGCTCGCAGTCCAGCAAACTTGCTAGGTTTTTCAGCTTTACGTCCCTGGAATAGTAGTCCGTTAGCGCATCCACGCCGATAACTTCGTAACCCTCAGCAACCAACCTTTCCGCAACGTGAGATCCGATAAAACCGGCGCATCCGGTTACCACAGCTGTTGCCATTTACATCCTCCGCAAAACAAACAAAAACGCCGCTGCTAGCACTGTTCGAACGTTTCATTCTGCACAGCAACAGCGGCAACCTTCTTGCCACGCCAAACTATTGAAAAACCTACAAAATCTTTTGTGGACTTCCGTTTTCAGATAAAAACGCGAAAATATCCCCCACGCTTTCGTCGTTTTCCAACCGTGTTTTCTCCGCCTCACGCAGCCTGCCGGTGAAATCCGCAAGCTTAAAGCACCCTTCCAGCAAGCCGTCCAACCAGCCAGCAACCCTGGGGTCGTCTCTGGCTGCATAAGTGCTGAGCAACTGCGCGTTGCCCAGTATGGCCTGCAAATAATTGTTTACGTAATGGTTCATCGTAGAAACAAACCGAGAGAAAAGCTCGGCCTGCGCTTCACTCCGGCTCAACCGTAGTGCGGCACAACGCTCTAACACGGCCGCCGCAAAAACAGCGGCCCCCTCCAAAAAAGCAATCTCCGCCTGCCCGT
>JBMFPP010000364.1:0-3239 GCA_049969055.1 Armatimonadota bacterium
CTGGCTCGGTGATGTAGCCCAGGTGTCCAATCCGGAAAATGGTCTCTTCGAGCTTCTGCTGACCGCCCCCCGTAATAACCCCGTGTTTCTCTCTCAGCCTTTTCCGAAGCTCTTTCACGTTTATGCCTTCCGGCACTTTTACAGCTGTGACCGAGTTGCTTGCAAATGCTTCATCGGCAAAAAGCTCTAAACCTAAAGCCTTAATTCCGGCTCTGGTTGCCGCTCCGAGCTTGGCGTGCCTGGCAAAGCTCGCTTCAAGCCCTGCTTCCCTGACGGTCCTCAAGGAGATCCGCAGACCGTACAGCAGTGTCAAAGCCGGCGTGTACGGCGTTTGGTCTCTCTCCATGTACCTCTTCATGGAGGAGAAATCCCAGTAGAAACGCGGCATTTTCGCGGAGGCGTGAGCTTCCCAAGCCCTCTGACCAACCGCTACGAACGACAACCCGGGTGGAATCATGAACGCCTTTTGCGATCCCGCTACGACCACATCGCAGCCCCATGCATCCATCTGCAGATCTGTCACCATCAGGGAGCTGATGGCATCTACCATGAGAAGCGGACCGTGAGACCTCACAACCTCGGCCAGCGATTTGAGGTCATTCGTAACACCAGTGCTGGTTTCGTTGTGGGTTACCAACACGGCCTTTACGTTTGGATGCTCTTTCAGGGCTTGGTCAACCACGTTCGGATCGGCGGCTTTCCCCCATTCGAAATTGCATTCTATGACCTCGGCACCGAAGGCTCTCGCTATTTTTGCCCAACGATCTCCGAAGACACCTATGCTTACGGACAGCACCTGATCTCCCGGGGAGAGTACGTTTACAATGGCGGCCTCCATTCCGCCGGTGCCTGCAGATGGAAATATCAGAACGTCGTGCTGAGTTTGGAATACGTACTTGCAGTTTTCCACCACTTCCCTCTGAAGAGCCGCGTATTCGGGACCGCGGTGGTTGATCATAGGTGTGGCCAGCGCCTGAAGTACTTCAGGAGGCACAGGCGTTGGCCCGGGGATCATGAGAAGATTTTTCTTTAGCATTTGCCCTCCAAATCAGTAGCGAATTTATGCAAACCAACGCCTAGGTTGCCTAGATTATGTCATATAGTCGATTTGCTGTCAAACGAACCGGCTTTCGACAGCGCGCCTTGGAAATATGATTTGAAAAAGATGCGTTAGTTCCTCTTTTCCAAACAGCCACAGTTATTTTAGCCGTTTTTTCGTTGGGTTTTACCGTTTTCCGAAGCCAGGGTTTGAGGTAGAACTGGCAGGAATTCAAAAACCGCTTAGACGAACCCGGCCGATCGTAGTAGTTCTTCGCTTACTCCGTGCGCTTTGAACGCTTCTAAAAAGCGGCTTACGTACTTTCCTATTATGTCAACCTCTATGTTCACCTGATCGCCCGGCTTCAACATTCCTAGGGTGGTGTTTTCCCAGGTGTGGGGTATGACGGCCACAGTGAAAAGCGGCGGAGAATTAGGCGTACGCTCTTGAAGCTTGGCAACAGTTAAGCTAACCCCATCGACTGCTACTGAGCCTTTTTCCACAAGAAAGCGGGCTATTTCGCGGTCCACGGTGAAACTCATGAGGTGAGAGTCGCCTTCTGGAACTATGGAGGCAAGCACGCCAATGCCGTCTACATGGCCCTGGACGAAATGGCCCCCGAAGCGTCCACCGACAAGAACGGCGCGTTCGAGGTTGACTGCACGGCCAGGGCGAGCGTCGGCCAAAGTTGTTCTTCTCAGCGTTTCTGCCACGGCGTCGAAGGTGAGAGTGCTGTCTGTTCTGCTCGTTACAGTTAGACATGCCCCGCTGACGGATATGCTGTCGCCGATTTTGGTGCCCTCGGTTACAAGCTCAGCCGATACGGTTAATGTGGTAGTGGGTCCGCGGCGCTGAACCGACACTATGCGCCCGATCTCCTCGATAATTCCTGTGAACATGGCTGCTCCACCTCCGTTCGCAGGTATCCCTCCACAACCACGTCGCTTCCCATGCGGCGGATGGTAACGTTGTGGATGCGCACTGCGTCGACGAGTTTGTCTGCGCCACTGCCGCCTATTGGGGACGGCGCTGTATCCCCTCCCACGATGATTGGGGCTATAAAAGCAATTACTTTATCTATATATCCGGCTTCCAGCAGTGACGCCGCCAACGTTCCGCCGCCTTCCAAAAGCACCGAGGTTATTTCCCGCCTGCCGAGCTCCTGCATAAGGGCGGAGGGGTCAACCCGGCCGAATTTTGCAGGAAGGACGGCAACCTCGGCTCCTGCACTGCGGAGTGCTTTTACCCGCTCCGATGGGGCGGTTTCCGCGACGGCTACGAGCACCGGGCTAATGTCCACATCTTTGAAGAGGGCGGCGGAAGTCGGGAGCCTGGCGTTGCTGTCCACCACAATGCGCAGTGGATATCCTCTGCGCGTTCTGCCGCGCGGTCGGGGGGTGAGCATTGGGTCATCTTTTAAAGCGGTTTCGATGCCGCACATAACGGCGTCGTTTATGCGGCGGAGCCGGTGTGAATACTTTCGTGCCTCTTCACCGCTGATCCATTTAGAATCTCCTGTGCGTGTTGCCGTCTTGCCGTCTAACGACATTGCGAACTTATAGGTAACGAAGGGGATTTTCGTAGAGACATACTTCGGATACCATTCGTTCACACGCAGGGCCTCCTCTCTCAGGAGCCCGATTTCCACCTGGATTCCGTGGTTTTTGAGCTGTTCCACTCCCTTACCGTTAACGAGCGGGAAGGGGTCTTCCATTGCGCAGACCACCCTGGAGATGCCGGAGTTTATTATAGCCTGACAGCAGGGAGGGGTTCGGCCGAAATGCGAGCATGGCTCTAATGTTACATACAAAACCGCCCCACGGGCCAGCTCTCCGGCCTGATGAAGCGCAACGATTTCAGCGTGGGGACCGCCCGGGGGATGTGTGTATCCGCAGCCGACCATTTGATTGTTGCGGACAATAACTGCACCCACAGCCGGATTGGGGCTGGTACGGCCGACGGCGCGTTTTGCAAGCGCAATGGCGCGGCGCATCCAGTAACGGTCAAGATCCAGACTCATCTCCGGTATTGAGCCCCTTTCCGTTGCCGCCGGGTTTTTGGGATTTTTTCGGTGGTTTAATCTCCTGGAGGGATCTTGGTAGCTCTCGGTAGAGCTTTCGCAGTTCGATGAGATAATCGCGGCGAACCAACTGCATTTCTGTTACGCCGGCTACTCCCAGGACGATGGCGAGAAGCAGTG
>JBMFPP010000365.1:0-3229 GCA_049969055.1 Armatimonadota bacterium
AAGGAAAGACTCTTTTATCTGATCGGATGTCATGAACACTCCGCTCCAATCAGCCAAATTTGTATTACACCGGTGCCAAGTATAACACGGGAAAGGCCCGTACGTAAATCATTCATCGGTGTTGGGAACACACTTAAAACTCCTGTTTGCAAATTGGTATCGGTTTTTAGCATGCCTATTGACAATACCATACTCAATCATTATAATACAAGTGGACTAAAATCCAGGCGTAAACACTTTCAAGTGAATTCGCGTAGACTTGCAGGGGTAATTCCCCCGGAGGTGGAACAGCATGGGAAGGACCGTAGGCATTGACCTCGGAACTACGAACTCTGTGGTAGCTGTGATGGAGGGCGGCGAGCCTGTTGTTATTCCCAACGCAGAGGGCGGCCGCTTGACCCCTTCTGTTGTGGCATTCACTAAGACCGGAGAGCGGTTGGTTGGCCAACAGGCAAAGCGCCAAGCGATATTGAATCCAGAGCGCACTGTTATCTCCATCAAGCGCCACATGGGGACCAACTATCGGGTTAACATAGACGGCAAAGAGTACACCCCAGAAGAAATATCGGCCATGATCCTCCGCAAACTCAAGGAGGATGCCGAGGCCTATCTGGGAGAGAAAGTTGACAAAGCCGTTATTACGGTTCCGGCTTACTTCAACGACGCCCAGCGAACAGCAACCAAAAACGCCGGTGAAATAGCCGGACTCCAAGTTCTGCGGATTATCAATGAGCCGACCGCAGCATCACTGGCTTACGGGCTCGATAAAAAGAAGAACGAAACTATTCTTGTCTTCGACTTGGGCGGCGGCACGTTTGATGTGTCCATACTCGATGTTGGTGAAGGCGTGTTCGAAGTACGCGCCACTGCCGGAGATACCCACCTCGGCGGAGACGACTGGGATCAGCGGATTGTTGACTACGTGGCCGACGAATTCCGCAAACAGACCGGGGTGGACCTCCGCAAGGACCGCCAGGCCATGCAGCGCCTGCGTGAGGCGGCCGAGAAAGCTAAAATAGAGCTTTCCACCCTCATGCAGACCAACATCAACCTCCCGTTCATAACGGCCACCGCGGAAGGTCCGCAGCATTTGGACATAACGCTGACCAGGGCCAAGTTCGAAGACTTAACCAAGGACTTGGTGGAGCGCTGCAAAGGCCCGTTCGAGCGAGCGCTGGCAGATGCTAAGCTCACGGCGGCAGACATAGACGAGATCATCCTGGTTGGTGGCGCTACCCGCATGCCGATGATCCAGGAGCTGGTTAGACAGCTCGGCGGGGGTAAGGAGCCTCACAAGGGTGTTAACCCGGATGAGGTTGTTGCCATAGGTGCTGCTATTCAGGCCGGTGTCCTGTCTGGCGAAGTGCGGGATGTTGTTCTGCTTGACGTTACTCCGCTCACTCTCGGAATTGAAACCCTGGGCGGCGTGATGACTCCGCTTATCGAGCGCAACACAACCATCCCGACTCGCAAAACCGAGGTCTTCACCACCGCCGAGGACGGCCAGACAACCGTTGAGATCCACGTCCTTCAGGGCGAACGACCTATGGCCGCCGAGAACAAAACTCTCGGCAGGTTCCAGCTTACCGGAATTCCGCCGGCTCCGCGCGGAGTCCCTCGCATCGAGGTGACGTTCGACATCGACGCGAACGGCATCCTCAATGTATCAGCCAGGGACGCAGCCACTGGGAACGAGCAGAAGATAACCATCACCGGCAGCACCAACCTGACCAAGGAGGAGATCGACCGCATGATCCGCGAAGCCGAGGCACACGCAGAAGAAGATCGGCGCCGGCGCGAGCAGGTGGAGATGAAGAACAAGGCTGAACAGCTCATCTACTCCACCGAGCGAACTCTTAGAGAGCTCGGCGACAAGGTCCCAGCCGACGAGAAATCCCGGGTCGAAACGGCCATAAACAACTTGAAGGACGCGGTCAACAGCGGCGATGTGGAGCGCATCCGCGTTACCATGGACGAGCTGCAACAAGCTACCTTCAGACTCGGCGAAATCGCTTACCAGAAAGCGTCCCAGCAGTACACAAGCACAACCTCGAGCTCTGGGTCCTCAACGGATCAAAAGCCGGATGACGGGGTGATTGACGCCGAATTCAAGGCCGAATAAGGGGGGTTGATCAATGGAGATCATGAGGTGGAACCCATTTGAGGAACTTCGCGCTTTGCAAGAGGAGATGAACCGCCTCTTCGAGCAAAGGTTTACCCAGCCAGCTCAAAGGAGAGAGCACGTGTCCACCAGGGTTTGGTCGCCGCCGGTCGATGTTTACGAGGATGATGACGAAATCGTCCTCTACGTAGAGCTGGCCGGGATGAAGCAGGAGGACATCCATATCGAGCTCACCTCGGATACGCTGACCATCAAGGGTGAGCGGAAGTTCGAAGACGGAGACCGAAGGGACAAGTTCATACGTGTGGAGCGGCCTTACGGGCAGTTCCAGCGCAGTTTCACGCTGGGCATGCCGGTGAAAACCGACCAGGTACGCGCAACCTACAAAGCCGGAGTTCTCGAAATCCACCTGCCCAAGGCCGAAGAGATAAAGCCGCGCAAAGTCGAAGTGAAAGTCGCCGAGTAAAATCGGCAGCGAAAGAGCTGGTCAAAGATCAAAACTGCTTCCAACAAGAAGTTTAACGCTCGATCAATCTTGTTTGCCAAAACTTCTTGCAAAAAGTTTTGGCGTTCAATCAGTCCATGTTGGTTTGCCAAAACTTCTTGCTCGGGGAGGGGGCTTGGAGCGAATCTCCTCCCCTCCCCTGCTCTGCCTAGCTTGTTGAGAAATGAGTTACAAAGATTACTACGCCATACTCGGCGTTCCGCGCAACGCCACGGAAAAGGAAATAAAGCAGGCCTACCGCCGCCTTGCCAGGAAGTACCACCCGGACGTAAACCCCGGGAACAAGGAGGCCGAGGAAAAGTTCAAAGAGATATCCGAGGCCTACGAGGTGCTTTCTGACAAGGAAAAGCGGGAGAAGTACGACCGCTACGGCGAGCTTTGGAAGCAGGCCGCTCAGCAGGAGCAAAGCGGCTGGCCCGGCGGTTTCAACACCGCCCAGCCAGGGGGAGTCTCTTTCGATTTTGGTTCGCTTAACGACCTGTTCGAAACTCTGTTCGGTTCGCGGCAGAAGGAAACCGACTTTTGGAGCAGGCCAGCTCGTGGAGCAGACCTCGAGCACGAAATAGAGATCACTCTTGAAGAGGCTTTCAGTGGAGCAACCA
>JBMFPP010000366.1:0-3207 GCA_049969055.1 Armatimonadota bacterium
ATAATACGTTCTATAAATTCTCAGAAAGCTGCTGTGGAACAGCAGTAAATCGATGGTTTTCGGGAGCATAGAATGGAAAGCAAGCAAAAACTGCGCGAAGAACTTGTGAAATACGGAAGGTTGCTGATAGAAAAAGGTTTGGTTGTTGCGGCCGGCGGCAATATAAGCGCAAGACTCGGCGATTTAATGTACATTAAGCCGAGCGGTTTCGCTTTTGATGAGCTTGAACCCGATCAGTACGTTGGTTGCCGCATCGATACCGGTGAGAAGGTTGACGGCGACCTAAAGCCGTCGTGTGAATACCTTGCGCATGCAGCATGCTACCGCGCGAGAGAAGATGTGGGTGCTGTGGTTCATGCACATCCTCCAATGACCCTAGCGTTAGCAAATGTCGGAAAAGAGATTCGCCCCCTGACGCCGGATTTTGTGGCGTATTTGGGTGGACGGGTGGCCCACATTCCCTTTATTCTTCCGGCCGGTCCAGAGTTAGCCGCGGCAGTGGCGGAACAGATACGAGGTCACAACGCGGTGGTGATGCAGAACCACGGGGCATTGACGGTTGGCCGCAATTTGCGGGAGGCGTATTACCGAATGTTGGTGCTGGAGGACGCTGCTACATCCATCGTTGCTTCGTTCTCGATCGGCCAGCCCCGCTTCTTGACCGAGCAGGAGGTGGAAGCCATAGCCAACATGGAAGCGGAAGTGTATCGAATGTCTTTGCTGGCGGACGGCTAGGAGGGAGCAACTCTGACAAGCTGGCGGAAGAAAGGGTTTTCGGATGCGGGCGGGGATTTGGAACCCGAGCGCAAACGGTTGGGCACTGCAGATCTCGAACCACCTGCTGTTCGATCGTTTGCGGCGCCTGGAGCCGCCAAAGAGCGCTTGCCTACTCTGAAGCCGCAGTTAGTCGGACCGTTTTATTTTTTCACATACGCGGCGGTGGCGGTGCTTGGGCAGTTCGTTTCCGTGTATCTGCGCGACCTCGGGTTCGGCTATGCAACCATTGGTGCGCTCTCCGCTATCGCTGCAACTGCGGGAGCAATCAGTCAAAGCGCCGCCGGTGCGGCGTCAGATGCGGTTCGCAGGCGAACTCCCTTTGTTTTGGGCGCCAGTGCGCTTTTGGGCTGTTTGTATCTGATATACCCCAACGCTCGCTCTGTGTACAGCTTTGCCGTTCTGCACGCGGCCGCAGGGCTTCTCAGCTATACGGCGCTGACCGCCGCCGCATCATTGGTTCTCGACCTGGCTCCCACAGCTGAGACAAGTCGAAGTTTTGCATCGGCCCGCGTTTGGGGATCCATCGGGTATGTTGCGGCGATGGTCAGCATAGTTGTTTGGCCGGAACTGCTGTCTCCGCCCAAGATGTTTTACGCCGGCGCCGCGTTTTATTTTGCAGCCAGCATGGCTGTGCTGGTGGCAGGGGAGTCCGGCGCTTTCGTCCAAGCGCGAAGGGTATCGATGCGCACCGGTTTACTTCTTCTGCGCCAGCGCCGAGTGTTTGTACTTTTATTGTTTTGTTTTCTGTACTGGGTGGCTTTGCAGGGGAGTTTCTCTCTGGTGGCTTTGTATGTGAAGGATCTCGGCGGCGGCAGGGCAATGATGGCCTCGGCTTGGATTGTTGCCGCAACTATCGAGATGCCGTTCATGCTGTGGCTGGCGCGCCTTTCAGACAAGAGCGGTCGGCGGCCGGTGCTTTTGGTTGCAACCGCCGCACTGCCACTGCGCCTGGTGGCTTACGCGTTTGCCAGGGAACCGTGGCACGTGCTGCCGGTGCAGGCTCTACACGGCGTGACTTTCGGGATAATGGTCGTGGCGCCCATGGCCTACATGAACGATATTGTACCGGATAAACTGCGCGCATCAGGTCAGGGGTTGGTGAACGCATGCCTTGCCGCATCTTCGGCAATCGGGCCGCTGATTGCCGGAATTTTGGGGGACGTTGTAGGCCTGAGGGGAGCTTTCCTTGGACTGTGCGCATTCGCTGTGGCGGCGGCTTTTGTTCTGCTGTTTTTGGTGCCGGAGAGCCGCACGCAGATGCGCAAGGAGGTTTGATCGAAATTTTGTGTTGGGGAGTAAGATCGGTTAGTTCGGTGCGGTACGTCTCAAAAACAGCAAGCAAGAAGTTTTGGCAAACCAACATGGACTGATTGAACGCCAAAACTTCTTGATGGATGGAGAGCTTGAGCGCCAGCGGTGGATTAGCTGTCCGGCTTCTGTGCGGCTTCTGAGAGTCTAATCAGCTCGGCACGCAGGCGCTCAATCTCTGCCTCCATCTCGGCTTTCATGCGTTCCATCTGGTCGAGGAGGTTGAGAATGATCTCAACCCCGGCCAGGTTGACGCCCATATCCCTGGTAAGGCGCTGGATCCGCCTAAGCCGCTCGATATCCTGATCCGAGTAGAGGCGATTTCGGTTGTCTGTGCGGCGCGGCTTCACCAGGCCGATGCGTTCGTAAAGCCTCAGGGTCTGAGGATGCATGTCGCACAGTTTTGCCGCAACGCTTATTACATAGAGCGGCTCATCTGGTCTGTGTTCCATAGCCTCTACCTCGCTTAGTAAGAGCGTGGTGATTCGCGCCTCAACTGCGCGAGCTCTTTAACCAGCTCTTGTTCACGAGCAGTAAGGTTGCGGGGTACAACAACCCGCGTTTTCACAAAAAGGTCGCCTCTGCCGCTGCCGCTTCTGCGCGGCATGCCCATACCGGCAAGCCTGAAAACCTGACCGCTTTGTGTTCCGGGTGGCACCTTCATCTTCACCCGGCCGCTCAGGGTGGGAACCGTTATTTCGGCTCCAAGGGCGGCTTCCGGGAAGGTTATGGGAACCTCAATGTGAAGGTCATCCCCTTCGCGCTGGAACATCGGGTGGGGCTTTACCTTCACCGTAAGGTAAAGGTCGCCGGCCCTTTGTCCGTTCCTCCCGGGAGCCCCCTGTCCGGCGAGGCGTATGCGCGAGCCGGTATCAACACCAGCAGGTATTTTCACCTCGATGCGCTTTTGACGAACAGTCTGCCCGCTCCCGCCGCAGGCCGTGCAGGGTTGACCGATTACCCCGCGACCTTCGCACCGTTCGCACTGCTGGCCCAGAAATCCGCCCAGGCCGCTACTCCGTCCGGTCCCTCGGCAGGATGGGCAGGTGCGGAAGCCGGCTCCGGGCTGGTTCCCGGTGCCGCCGCAGGACGAGCACTGATCCGGAGCGGTTAATATTATGG
>JBMFPP010000367.1:0-3206 GCA_049969055.1 Armatimonadota bacterium
GGGAGCTAGAGGATACTTTCCACCCGGGGCAACCATTGCTTGCGTTCTCACCGGCCACGGTTTGAAGGACCCGGACCGCGCGATTGCTAGTGTTTCCGAGCCCATAACAGTTCCGGCGGACCGCGATGCGGTGCTTGAGGTTATCTGGGGTTAAGGTGGAGTTAGGTTCCGCCGGGTTTGCAAGAACTTCTTGCTGGTGTGCGGGCTGTTAAGGCTTTTCGAGGAGGACCTAGCCGTTTCAAGTGCGTGGTTGTTGGCTTTGGCGGGGTTTTTCCGATCCACTGCTGTTTGAGTTGGAAAGGGCTTTTTCCACCTCGTAGCGTTTGAAGCGCCACAGCTTGCCAACGCGAAGTCCCGGAATTTTTCCCCTGCGCGCGAGGCGCAGAACCTCCGCACGACTGACTTTAAGATATCTAGCCAGCTCGCTGGTAGTCATGATTTCGTGCGCAGATTGGGATACAGCATCCAAAAGCCGACGCATTTGTTCCTCGCTCAAGTGAATTTCATAGCGCATTATTGGAACAGCGTTGGGCGGTGACCGTAGCTCTCGCTCTTTCTCTGCCTGGCGGATTACAGCCGCTAAATTGGGCAACTACCACTCCCTCCCCTCAAACTCCATTATGACAGAGTGCATAAGGTAGCCGTCTATAACTTTGGCCCGGCGGACCATTCCCACAAGCAGAGCGTTGTCTGCAACCTGGCAGATTACCCTGGGGCAGCCGTTTGTATATTGGTAGATCTCCTGCACAGCTTCCGGGCTGAAGACCCCTCTTCCGTTTCCCGGGTGCCAGGCGGCGGCGAGCCGATGGCGCAGCATCTCACCCGTTTCAAGAAGGGAAAGAGGAGGAAGGTGCGCGCGGATGGCCAATCGCTGTTTCAAAGCCGGGATTTTAGCCACTTTCTGCTCCAGCTCCGGCTGGCCTATGAGAACGAGGCTTATGAGGAACTTATCGTTTAGCTGAAAGTTCAGGAGCAGTCTCAGTTCCTCGAAGGTCTGCTTGTCTCGAATGAGATGCGCTTCATCTACCACCAAAACGACTTTTTGCCCTTTCTGGTGGTGCTCCAGAAGCTTTTCGTGGAGCATTTTGACAAGGATTTGGCGGTTGCGCGGCAGGTTAGCGGCGCCAAGCTGTTCGAGAATCTCCCTCAGCAGTTGAATTGGGGTTAGTATGGGGTTGACGATCATTAGAATCTTGTACTCTGCCTCGCCTAACTCCTGGAGCAGTTTCCTACTGAGGGTGGTCTTGCCGTGGCCAACCTCGCCGGTGAGCATGACTGCGCCTTTGTTTCTGGTTATTGCGTGCAGGAGAAGGGTTAGGCAGTCTTCGTGCTTTGGGCTCATGTAGAGAAACTTCGGGTCTGGCGTAAGGCTGAAGGGTGGTTCTGCCAACCCCCAGTACTGCTCGTACACAGACAGGCACCTCCAAACCGAAGGGTTTATAATTGTCCCCTCAAGTTGTTCCATATTTGGAGGGGCTCTTCATACCGAGGGTTGGCAGTTGATTACTGCGGTGGGGTGAAGAAGTTTGCGAATTGGGCGGCCAGGTTCAGATCTCCCTCGATTTTGAGGCGTCCAGAGAAAACGGCTTCCATGCCGCTGAGCTTCCCGGTTATCAGCTCTAAAAAGTCCCGCGCTGTTATTTCGAAGATAACGTCGGGTTTGGCCTGTTCTCCGCTTTTCACGGTGCACTTGCCGTCGTCGATTATTACGGTCCAGGCGCCTCCTCCTTCTCCGGTTACGCGCCAGATGTAAACGGCTTTGACACCTTTTGCGTTGGCCGCATTGAAGCCCGATGGGATCGCTTGGAACACACCGGCGACGGTGAGCTGTGCGGCGTTCTGGGTGGTCTGCGGCGGCTGGAAGGCGGTAATCCTTGGGCGCAGTTTTTCTTTCACAAGCACGCCGATCTGCGGGCCGACCGACATGGAGGTTTCATACTCATACAGTTTCAAGCCGTAGTTCTCCTCGCTGAGGATGTAGCCGAGTTCGTCGTTGCACAGGCCGATTACAAACTTGGGACTGCCTTTCATCAGGCGCTTGAGAAGAAAACCGATATCCGGTAGTGCCTCTCCGGGAACTCCTACAAACTGGGCCGGGCCAATGGTGAAGTGACAAACTTCCGTGGTTACGTTGTCTCCCTGCAGATTGCTTTTGTCTGGGAGCAGTCCTTCAGAGGCGGCTTTTTTGAAGATTTCGTTCTCCAGGGGAACTTGAAAAACCTGGCGTTCGGCGGACACAGCGGCTTCTGAGATCGACGGCGCTCTGCTCAGCGCGTCTATGGCCGCATCGGCGAGGGTGCTGCCTATCCGTTCGGCCTCGCGGATCCAGCCGGACTCTTCCGATGCGTTGTTGGTGTCTGCTGTGACCATGCCTCCGAGGGCTCCGTTTAGGAACATTGGCACGCCGCCTGCTTTCTGCTCAATGCGCTGGTAAAGGTACAGTGGAAAGTCCGCTGTTATCTTTTTGCCGTGAAATATTTCCGGGTGGCAGGCGAAATTCACCAGTGTAACAATGGGCTTTCCATCTTGGTCGAGAGCTTGCATAGCGCACAGTTCTGTATCCAGTATTTGTGGTACGCGGACGTTTTTGGATACCCCGCTTACGGACACACCTTGAGCAAACCTCAGCGATGCGGGTTTAAGGGATGACACGGCTTTTTTAATGCATTCTACAACACGGCTGCGCAGAAAGTCCATGTACTCCGGGTCCACACCTGTTTTGCCAGGTTCGCCCCAAAGCCCTATGGTGTCGGGTCCAGAGTGGGTGTGCGTGCAAGCGATGACGATGTTTTCCGGGGGAAGCTCGGGTAGAAGCGCCCGGATGCGGTTTACTTCGGAGTTCGGCAGGCCTATGAGGTCCAGAGATACGATGACCAGGGGCTTCTGGTTCGCCCCGCTTTGAACCGCCAAACAGGCCGCGTAAAGGTCTCCGATGTTGCCTTCACTGCGGCGGTTGGATTCGTAACCGGCGATCCACACCGGACCTTTAGGGGTAATGGTGACTCTTGCGGCTCCCACAAGGAGCCGAGCTTTGGCTTCTTCTGCCGCCGCGTGGCCGCAAATGCCAGCAATCAGCAGCGATGCAGCCACGAGGCAGTTTAGGTTGACAGTTTTCATTCGGCCCTCCGAAAATTCTTTTTTCACACGCCGCCCTCTAATTAAGGCAATAGCGAATCACGTCCGTTTCTGGTGCTACTCGTACCTCA
>JBMFPP010000368.1:0-3185 GCA_049969055.1 Armatimonadota bacterium
GGACCACAGCGGGTTCTATATTGTTTTCGCTCAGCCTGCCCGAGGGCAGTTCAACCACGGTTAAGTCTGCGGATTTCCCCACCTCTATACTGCCGGTTTCCCGGTGAAGGCCCAGCACTTTTGCGGAACCGATCGTTGCGGCTTCGAGGATGGTTTTTGCGGAAACAGCAGTTGGGGAACGGAGGCGTGCGCGCTCCAAAGCCAATGCGAAGCGCATCTCCTCAAGCATATCCAGCCTGCCGACACTGCAGGCTCCGTCTGTGCCAAGCCCCACTGGAACACCGGCGGCAGTCAGCTCTGTAAAAGGGGGAATTCCGTGGCCGTGCAAAGCGTTTGACCTAGGGCATATCACCACGGATGCTCCGGAGGATGCAATCAGGCTGATTTCTTCCTTGTCGATTTGAACGCAGTGCACGCATACAACACCGGGTCTCAGAAGGCCAAGTGTGTGGAGGTAGCGCACCGGTGTTGTTCCCGGGGGAGTCCACTGCACGTTTTCGCGGCGGGAAAGGGAGAACACCGGTTTAAGCCCCATAAGGCGCTCGGTTTCCCCAGCTGATTCGGCCGTATGGATGCACAGCGGCAGTTCGTTTGCCTTGGCATACTCGTTTGCGAGGCGTAGGAGTTTCGGGCCGGCGGTGTAGGGGGAATGCGGGCTTACGCCTATGGAGAGCGAGTGGTTTAGGACGCGCCTAAGCTCGGAAATTCTTTCCTTGAGCTGGCTCATGCGCTCCTGTGGGTTATCGCGGATGTCGATTCCGAAGACCTCCAAAAAGACCACTCCTCCGATCCCGCGCTCCGCTAGAATAGATCCGGAGATGCCGAACGGTCCGACGTCTGCGGCATATGCAGTGCCGCTCTTCAAAAGATCGAGGGCGGCGTTCGATGCGGCGGATGCGGCTTCCTCGGAGGAAATATTGGAGCTGAGGTTGTAAAGCAGTTCCAACCATTCGAAGAACGGGAGGCCGTCTCCGGCGGCGGGAAGTGCGGAGTAGTCGATGTGGGTGTGAGCATTGATGAAGGCTGGAAGGACCGCGCAGCCCGGGAAGCGCATTTCGAGGCAGTTCTTCGGGGTGGAGATGGTTGCGGCGGAGGATGCGGCGGCTATGCGGCCGTCGGAAACCAAAACAGCGCCGTTGCGTATCGGCGCGGCCGTTACCGGCAGGACCCAGTCCGCCGCAACCAAGATACTGCGTGAGCGATCAGTTGAGAGTGCGCACAAGGCCGATAACGCGTCCCAGGATCGTTACATTGTCTGTGTAGATCGGCTCCATGGATTGGTTGGCAGGTTGCAGTCGGAAGCGGTCTGCTTCTCGGTAAAAGCGCTTTACGGTGGCTTCGTTGTCGATTATTGCGACTACGCAGTCTCCGTTTTGGGCGGTTTGCTGGGGGCGGACGATGACCAGGTCGCCGTCCATTATGCCGTCTTCTATCATGCTGTCGCCTTTTACCCTGAGAAGGAACGCATCCTGACCCCCGGTCCATTCTGCGGGAAGGCGGTAGGTTTGTTCCACGTTTTCCTCGGCGAAGATCGGTTGTCCGGCGGCGACCCGTCCGACCAGCGGCACCTGCACCGTTTGCAAAAACGTGGGTATGCGGATGGCCCTGGTCCGCAAAGCATCTCTGAGTATATATCCATCCTGTTCCAGTGCTTTAAGATGGCCGTGAACAGTAGAGCTGGACTTCAGTCCCACCGCCTTGCCTATCTCCCTCACAGTTGGCGGGTATCCTTTTTCCTGCGTGTATCGCTCTATGAAGTTCAGAATCATTTTTCTGCGTTCGCTTAGAGTTTTTTGCATAATACCTCCGCTGTTTGAATATCGAACAGAGAGAGTTGCTTTGCATCATCTTTTGGTTTTTGGGGTGGTGGGGGTGCTTCAATGCGCCTGCCGTCGATAAGGATGAACGGTGCGGCGCGGCTTACCACCACTCCACAGTAGGCCAGATCTCGCTCGTCTGCTATACGGCGGATGGCTCGTCGGCGCACTATGCGTGATGCTGATATCGGTCCGATTCCCGGAACGGTAAGCAGTTCCTCGTATTCGGCCCGGTTCACATCCACCGGGAAGCGTTCTGGATGAGCTTTTGCCATGGCTAGTTTCGGGTCGATATCTGGTATTAGGTTGCCGTTTTGGTCGAAAGGAAGCTCAGAGAGCTTCACGCGGTACAAGCGCATCAGGAAGTCGGCCTGGTAAAGGCGGAGTTCGCGCCACTTCGGTGTGGGGGAGAGATTCTCCAATGGAGTTTGTGGGACCGGTTGGAAGGCGCTGTAATAGGCCCTGCGGAGGCCGAACTTAGAATACAAGCTGGAAGCCATTTCTAGCAAATCTCGGTCGCTTTCTCCGCCTGGGCCGACAACGAACTGGGTGGTTTGCCCTGAACTGCGGCCTCGGGCGGCCAGGGCGTCGGCAATCCACTTTATGCGAAGGAGTGTGGATTGAATATCCTTGGATGAAGAGAGCTTGCGCAGAGCAGTTTGAGATGGGGCTTCAAGGTTCACAGACAGCCTGTTTGCCCATTTTGCGGCGGCTTCTATTTGGCTTCGCTCGGCTCCGGGGAGTATTTTCAGATGGATATATCCTGGGTATTGGTATTTGGTTCGCAGAAGCTCTGCTGTGGCGAGCATGCGGTCCATGCTGGTGATTGGCGAGCCGGCAATTCCGGATGAGAGGAGGACGCCCTGCGCTTGTTGGGAACGGTAGGCTTCATCGACCAAGCGCGCCATTTCGTCCGGAGAGAAGCCTGCCCTTGGGGTATCGCGTTGAGCGCGGTTGCAGCAGTAGGCGCAGTCGTATTCGCAGACGTTTGTTTGGAGTATTTTCAGCAGTCGGATACCGGTTGGTCTGGCTTTGTGCACGAATATAGTACCCGGCGAAGAGCACGAGCCTGCCGCTTGCGGAACATCAGTATCAAGCGGATCAGCTCTTTCGAACCTGGCTTCTGCCGCCAGTAGGTTTAATTTGCGCTCTGTATCCACCATTTGGGCTCCCAACTTCGCCTGATTATAACACGAAGAGGGTAAAAATTGCAAACGCTTGTTTGCAGAAGTGTTTTGAAATTTTGTCTTGCTTTGAAGGCTGGGCTTTACAGAGTTGACTTGCAGGCAAGCCAGCGGTTATAATGCCTCGGAGTTTGTTTTAACATTTTCTTTAACTCTTCTATTTCTAATTTCAGAAATTTTTAGA
>JBMFPP010000369.1:0-3181 GCA_049969055.1 Armatimonadota bacterium
AATTGATCGAGAGGTTCGAATTTCTCCTTCCCAAGGTAAGTGCTGTAACTCTCTCTGGAAGCCTTCCTCCTGGGTGTCCGGAAGACATTTACGCGCGTCTTATATATATGGCGCGTGCGCATGGAGTTACCTGCGCTTTGGATTCAAGCGGACCGCCGCTCCGAATAGGATGGGAGGCGGGTCCGGATATCATCAAATGCAACCGGTTCGAGCTCTCTGCTTTACGACCAGATGCTGGTGAGTCGGTGGAGGGTATTTCCGGCGCCGCATTGTCTTTGCTGAACGCAAAAACCAGGGAAGCAGTGATAACCATGGGAGCCCAGGGGGCTGTGGCTGCCGAGTGCGGAAGGGTTTGGTACGCGCCGTCGCCCTCGGTGCAGTTCGTCAGCGCGGTGGGCTCTGGAGATGCATTTCTGGCGGCCTACATGTGGTCGCGTGCACGCGGTTGTGATGCTCCAAGCCGCCTAGCTTGGGGAATTGCCGCAGGGGCGGCAAATGCGGCTGTGTTCGGGGCCGGATTCTGCCGCAAGCACGAGATAGAAGCTTTGAAACCTCTGGTGAGCCCTGTGGAACTAACGGCGGAGTTGGTGTGATGTCTCTTCCTGGCACAATGGAGCTTCTGGTTATAATGCTGGTGGCACTGCTTATATTCGGCCCGAAGCGTATGCCCCAGATCGGCCGCTCCATTGCGCGCACCATCAGGGAGCTAACAAGAATAAGGCAGGAAATTATCGGACAAATAACGTCGCTGGATGATGATTCTGACGACTACACGCGAAAGGAAGATCCGCTATGATGACACCGTTTGCGCTTGTTGGTGTTCAGGAGCTTTGGCCTATTGCTATCGTGGTCCTGGTGCTTTTCGGCGCCAAGCGCCTCCCCGAAATGGCCAGAGCGATGGGCCAGGGAATAAAAGAGTTCAAGAAGGGACTGCGTGAGGTTGACGAGGACGACGAGCCTGAATCCAAACAGCAGTCGCAGTCTAAATCAGAATCAGAGACAAAATAACGGTCAACAATGATACAGCAGTATATTACGGACCGCCTTCGGGAATCGCTTGATGAAGCGGTGAGATCCGGTGAGGTCCGCATAGAGGTTGTACCGTCCTTCACAATCGAGACCCCTCCGGACAAGCAGTTTGGCGATTTCTCTTCGAATGCGGCTTTAGTGCTGGCCCGCCATGCGGGTATGCCGCCGCGCGACCTAGCCCAAATCCTCGTGAAGCGGCTAACCTCCGACTCACTGATAGACAGGGTCGAGGTTGCCGGTCCGGGATTCATTAACTTCTACCTCAAAACGCAGTGGCTGTACGATGTGCTTCTGCAGATTGATTCGGAGGGGGAGCGCTATGGGACCTGCAATATCGGACAGGGACGCCGGGTTCAGGTGGAGTACGTAAGCGCCAATCCAACCGGACCGATCGCTGTGGTGCAGGGCCGCGCGGCTGCGTTCGGAGATGCTTTGGCCAACCTACTTGAAGCCGTCGGCTACGATGTCTTCCGGGAGTACTACATAAACGACGGTGGCACTCAGATAGAGCACCTGGCTCGCTCTCTAGAAGTCCGCTATATGCAGGTGCTGGGGTACGATGTTCAACTTCCGGAAGACTGCTACCCGGGTGAGTACCTGATCGACATCGCCAAAGAGCTGGTGGAGTCCGAAGGTGACCGCTATCTGCATATACCTGAAGAGGAGCGCCTTTCGCTTTTCAACGATATCGCCGTCGCCCGCATAGTTGAGAGGCAGAAGCAAAGCATGGACGCCTTCGGGGTCCGCTTCGATTGTTGGTACTCCGAGAAAACGCTCTACACCAGCGGAAAGCTCGAGGAAACTATAGAGCTTTTGAAAAACAGCGGCTACGTTTACGAAAACGAAGGGGCACTTTGGTTCCGCTCCACCGATTTCGGCGATGATAAAGACCGCGTCCTGGTTCGCAGCAACGGACAGCCCACATACCTCGCATCCGACATAGCATACCACCTCGACAAGTTCCGCCGCGGATTCGAATATGTGATAGATATCTGGGGGCCGGATCACCACGGTCACGTCAAGCCGGTTTTGGCGGCTATGGAAGCGCTCGGGTGCGGAGGTCGGCTGGAGATACTCCTCCATCAGGTAGTTCGTCTCTTCAATGAGGGCGAGCTGGTAAGGATGTCCAAGCGCGCAGGAGACATCATTCTGCTGGACGACTTGGTGGGTGAAGTTGGGGTTGATGCCGCCAGGTTCTTCTTCCTCATGCGCGGTGCCGAGACTCCGCTGGATTTCGACCTCGAGCTTGCTAAGAGGCAGTCCTCTGAGAACCCTGTGTACTACGTTCAGTACGCTCATGCGCGCATCTGCAGCATCCTCCGCGAAGCCGCAAAGGCCGCCGGTGTGGAGCAGGTGCAAATACCGCCAGCCAAAGACGTGAACCTTTCTTTCTTAAACTCGGAGCCGGAAAAGGATCTGATGCGCAAGCTGTTTGAGTTCCCGGAGGAGGTTCGGAAAGCCGCCGAAACCAGGGAGCCGGATAGACTTACACGCTATGCGATGGAACTGGCATCCACATTCCACATATTCTACCGAGACTGCCGAGTGCTCAACAGCGACAACCCAGACCTAACCGCCTCGCGCTTGGTTTTGGTGAACTGCACAAGGATAGTCCTGCGCAATACCCTCCGCCTATTGGGGATCAGCGCCCCGGAGAGGATGTGAACCTATCGTGAAACGCACCCGTTCCCAGCAGCTCTACCAAGAAGCCTGCAGATACATGCCCGGCGGGGTTAACTCTCCGGTTAGGGCGTTTCGAGCTGTTGGTGGTACGCCCTTATACATCCAGCGCGGCCGAGGCTCGCGCATTTGGGATGTGGACGGCAACGAATTCATCGACTATGTGTGCTCCTGGGGGCCGCTTATCCTGGGGCATGCGCACCCAGAAGTGATCTCTGCCGCTAAGAATGCCGCCGAATTCGGCACAAGCTTCGGAGCGCCTACGGAGGTGTCTGTCCGGCTTGCAAAAGCCATCTGCGAGGCGTTTCCCTCGGTCGATATGGTGCGAATGGTGAACTCTGGCACCGAGGCGGCAATGTCGGCAATTCGTCTTGCTAGGGCTTTCACGAAGCGCAGTAAGATAGTAAAATTTGAGGGGGGTTACCACGGCCATGTCGATAGTCTCCTGATTCAGGGAGGGTCAGGCCTTTTG
>JBMFPP010000370.1:0-3162 GCA_049969055.1 Armatimonadota bacterium
GGGAAGATCGCACCTCACTGTGGCGCGCAGCCGCGACGGTGAAACCGATTGGCGAATAGAAGCCGCGCCGCTGTTGTTCCCGGGAGACCCAGAACATCCCGAGGAGGGCTTCGGCTGTGAGGATCCGAGAATCACATGGGTTGAGGAGCTGGGCAGGTGGGTTATTGCTTACACGGCATACTCGCGGTTCGGGGCCGGTGTGGCATTGGCCAGCACAACCGATTTCAAAACGGTTGAGAAAACGGGTTTGATTTTGGCTCCAAGCAACAAAGATGCGGCTTTGTTCCCAAGAAGGATAAAAGATAAATGGTGGTTGTTGCACCGCCCCGTGGCTGGTGAGCAGGAACATATATGGTTAACCTGCTCTTACGATATGGTGCACTGGGGATGTCCAAAGGTGATTTTGGAGGAAAGAGGCGGGCCGTGGTGGGATGGAATAAGAATAGGTGCTGGTCCGCCGCCGATCGAGACAAGCGAGGGCTGGTTGTTGCTGTACCACGGCGTAAAAAGCTTCCCCAGCGGTCCGGCGTACCGGATGGGGCTGGCTTTGTTGGATTTGGAGGAGCCATGGAAGGTAATAAGCCGGGTGCCGCATTGGGTGCTTGGACCGCATGAGCCTTACGAGTTTATGGGCGATGTGCCGAACGTGGTGTTTGCCAACGGGGCTGTGGTGCGCAACGGCGAGGTGTGGTTGTATTACGGGGCAGCAGATTTCTGCGTGTGCCTTGCCAAAGCCCCGCTGGATTTGCTACTTGAGGTTGCACTGAAAGCAAGGTCCAAAAGATAGGCGTTCTGCAGTTTGCGGACGGTTTCGCTGCCGGCTTTCAAGCGCTTGCTCCAAATCTTCTGCACTGCTGGAAAGTGAGCCGCCGGTTCTCCTCTCCCGAAACTGGGAGGGACATGGGGCGAAAGGAAGCTCGGAACAACTGCAGGCACAACTTCTGTTGGCTTTGATTTCATTTCCCTCAAACACCCTCTTCTGATTTTTTGAAAAGCTTGGGACACTGTCCGGATGCCTTCCATACTCCATCACTGCACGCTATAATAGTGGCGGCTCTCAAATGGCGTTAAGAAAATGTAATGGTTTCAGGGAGGTACCCTTGGCCGGTAAGAGTCTTGCTTATAAAATTATCGAAGAGCATCTTGTTGAAGGAAAGCTGTCTCCGGGGGAGGAGATAGCCATCTCAGTCGATCAGACCCTCACGCAGGATGCCACCGGTACCATGGCCTACCTGCAGTTTGAGGCTATGGGCATACCGCGCGTGCGGACGAAGCTGTCTGTTAGCTATGTGGACCACAATATGCTGCAAACCGATTTCAAGAACGCAGACGACCACAGATACTTGCAGTCGGTTGCGGCAAAATACGGGATTTATTTCTCCAGGCCGGGCAACGGGATATGCCACCAAGTACACCTCGAGCGGTTTTCGGTGCCCGGCCAGGTTCTTCTGGGCTCAGACAGCCACACGCCGACGTGCGGCGGTGTTGGCATGCTGGCGATAGGCGTCGGCGGGCTTGACATCGCCATGGCGATGGGGGGTGCCCCGTTTTACTTTACCTGCCCAAAGGTTACTCTTGTTTGGCTGACCGGGAAGCTGCAGCCGTGGGTCAGCAGTAAAGACATAATTTTTGAGGTGCTGAGGAGGCTCACGGTTAAGGGCGGCGTCGGCAAGATCATCGAGTACGGCGGTCCGGGGGTTGCCTGCCTTTCGGTGCCGCAGAGGGCAACGATTACGAATATGGGCGCAGAGCTGGGCGCTACCACAAGCATTTTCCCAAGCGATGAGCAGACTCTGGCATATTTGAAAGCCCAAAAGCGGGAAGAGGTATGGCGCCCGCTTGCGGCTGATCCAGACGCTGAGTATCACGAAGTTATTGAAATCGACTTGGATACTTTGGAGCCCATGGTTGCGTGTCCAAGTTCTCCGGATAACATAAAGAAAATCACCGAGGTGCAGGGACTGCCGGTGGACCAGGTGTGCGTGGGCAGTTGTACAAACTCCTCTTACCAGGATTTGATGACCGTTGCGTGGATATTGAAGGACAAGACTGTACACCCAAGGGTGAGCATGACGGTAACGCCGGGTTCTCGCCAGGTTTTCAAGATGATCGCCAGGAACGGCGCTCTGGCGGATTTGATTGATGCAGGCGCTAGGATACTGGAGTCTGCCTGCGGACCGTGCATAGGCCAAGGGCAGGCTCCGCCAACCGGAGGCATCTCCGTTCGCACGTTCAACCGCAATTTCAAGGGGCGAAGCGGCACAGAAGATGATTATGTTTACCTTGCAAGCCCGGAGGTTGCGGCGGCTTCGGCGCTTACTGGGGTGCTTACCGATCCGCGCACTTTGGGGGATCCACCGAAGGTTGAATTCCCTGAAGAGTTCCACGTAGATGATGATATGATCCTGAAGCCGGCAGAAGATCCGGACTCCGTAGAGATAATCCGCGGCCCTAACATCAAGCCGGTGCCGCGCAACCAGCCTCTGCCGGAAACTGTGCGCGGTCAGGTGCTGTTGAAAACGGGTGACAACATAACCACGGACCATATAATGCCAGCGGGGCCTGTACTGCCACTGAGGTCTAACATTCCTGCAATTTCCGAGTTTGTTTATCAGCGCGTTGACCCAAGCTTTCCCAAGCGTGCAAAAGAAGCCGGCGGCGGCATAGTGGTTGGCGGCGAAAACTACGGGCAGGGTTCAAGCCGGGAGCATGCCGCAATAGCGCCGATGTACCTTGGGGTACGCGCCAAGATTGCCAAGAGTTTTGCCAGGATCCACCGTGCAAACCTGATCAACTTCGGTATACTGCCGCTCACTTTTGCGAACCCAGCGGATTACGACGACGTTCAGCAGGGAGATCTGCTTGAGATCCCCAATGTGAGAGAAGCACTGCAGAAGGGCGACGAGGTGATCGTGCGCAACCTGACTCGCGGCACTGAATATGTAACACGCCACGGACTGACGCCGCGCCAGGTGCAGATTGTGCTAGCCGGCGGTTTGCTGAACACTGTGGCATGAACTATGGGCGCTTTTGGGCGCGGGGTGGATGTTTAAGAAACCACCCCGCGCCCTGCTTTTTGTATGCACTTAAGCGGCGGCGCTAACAGTGCTTTTGGTCCTTTGAAACTGGGAAAGACCCACGGCAGACCGCATCTCAGCAAGG
>JBMFPP010000371.1:0-3159 GCA_049969055.1 Armatimonadota bacterium
CGGCGGGCGCTGTATAGTGAATTCCGTTAACTTGGAAGACGGCGAAGAGAGACTGCGCCGGATACTTTCCCTCTGCAGGCGCTATGGAGCCGCAGTGGTTGCCCTTGCCATAGATGAACGCGGTATGGCTAAAACCGCGCGTCGCAAACTGGAAGTGGCCAGACGGATCTACGAGCTGGCTACACAGCGTTACGGTTTGCGTCCCGAGGATATCCTTTTCGATCCGCTGACGTTCACTTTGGGCAGTGGCGCTGATGAGTCGCGGCGCGATGGTTTGGAAACGCTGGAGGCAGTAAGGTGCATAAAGGAAGAACTGCCCGGTTCGTTCACGATTTTGGGCGTCAGCAACATTTCTTTTGGTTTGAAACCGGCGGCGAGGGTTGTTCTCAACAGCGTATTTCTTCACATGGCGTATGAAAACGGGCTCGATGCGGCGATTGTAAACGTGCGCCACATCGTTCCACTGCACCGCCTGCCGGAACGGGAGCGCGAACTTGCGCGGCGGGTTATACTCGACGATCGGCGTGAGGGAAGCGATCCTCTTACCGAATTTATGGCTTTGTTCAGCGGTGCCCAGCCGACATATGCCGAGGCTGTCGAAGGTACTGAGGTCCCGCTGGAGGAGAAACTGCGTCGGGCAATTGTGAACGGCGACCGCCGCGGGCTTGAGCAGTTGCTAAGCCAGGCGCTGGAGCTGTATGATCCGCTTCACATCATAAATGAGATACTGCTAGACGGCATGAAGAGGGTGGGGGAGCTGTTCGCATCTGGGCAGATGCAGCTTCCTTTCGTACTCCAATCCGCGGAAGTGATGAAAGCGGCTGTGGGGTTTTTGGAGCCGCATATGGAGAGAACCTCGGACTCCGTAAAGGGCTCTATTGTGTTGGCAACGGTCCGCGGCGATGTCCACGATATAGGGAAAAACCTTGTGGATATCATTCTCACCAATAACGGATACAAGGTGTACAACTTGGGAATTAAGCAGCCGGTTGAGGCCATAATAGAGGCGGCTGTTGAACACAATGTGGACGCCATCGGCATGAGCGGGCTTTTGGTGAAATCCACTGTTGTCATGAAGGAGAATTTGGAGGAGCTTAACGCGCGCGGTCTGGAGAGATTTCCGGTTATACTCGGCGGCGCCGCCCTGACTAGGCGTTATGTTGAAGAAGAGCTGAGTCGGATATACCGCGGCAGAGTTTTTTACGCTCGAGATGCTTTTGACGGCCTGCGTATAATGGACCACTTAACCCAAGGTGCCGAGCTTCCGAAGGAGTTGAGGCGCACAGGCCGCGGTGAAAGGGTTTCGGCCTTACCGGATGCCGAAAGCTCTCTTGAAACTCGTGTGCGCAGTGATGTGAGGATTGATGTTCCGATACCAGTTCCTCCTTTTTACGGTTCCCGCGTGGTTGCAGATGTTTCGCTGGAGGAGGTGTTCAAGTACATAAACGAGATATCGCTTTTCCGCGGTCAGTGGCAGTTTCGACGGGGCAGTGGAACTGCGGAGGAGAGGGATGCGCTTATAGAAGAGAAGGCCCGGCCGATATTCGAGAAATGGAAGCGCAGATGTATTGAGGAAGGCATTTTGCAGCCAAAAGTTGTTTACGGGTATTACCCTTGCAATTCGGACGGCGATGATCTCGTGGTGTACCGCCCAGGTTCGGATCCACTGGAGGAGTGGGTTCGCTTCACGTTTCCTAGACAGAAGGGTGGGAGGCGGCTGTGCATAGCCGATTTCTTTGCTCCCGTTGGTTCCGGGAGGGTGGATGTTGTTGCTTTTCAGGTGGTGACCGTTGGCGAGAGGGCAACCCAATTGGAAAGGCAGTTGTTTGCTTCGGACCGCTACACAGATTATTTGTACCTCCACGGCTTGAGCGTTGAGACAGCGGAAGCGTTGGCGGAGTACTGGCATAAGCGGATCAGGGAGGAGCTGGGTATTGCAGGAGCCGACAGCGCGGATATTAGAGAGCTTTTCAAGCAGGGCTACCAAGGTGCGCGCTACAGCTTCGGGTATCCGGCATGCCCGAACCTGGAGGACCAGGTGAAGATATTCCAACTGTTGGAGCCGGAGCGTATCGGGGTGAGGTTAACAGAGGAGTACCAGCTTGATCCCGAGCAGTCTACTTCCGCAATAATTGTGCACCATCCGGAGGCCCGCTACTTCAACATTTAGCTATTCAGCCTCTTTCGCTTGCCGCCGCTGGGCTTTGCTGATCTCCTGCTGGCCTGACCGTTCTGCTTGGCAGGAGCACGCTCCATTTTGTCGAATTTCACAAGAAACCGTGTTTGCGGTAGGGAGAGCAGGGATGTTTAGAGGAGAAACTCGAGAGCCGGCTTTGGTTTTGATCTACTACTTGATTACCTGCGGTTTTTACGGGATATACTGGCATTACAAGGTTTCTGGGGAGATACAGCAGGCGCTTGGTCGTATGGATGATGTTCCACCGGGTCTGGAGATTTTGTTGATTATCGTAACGTGCGGCATATACGGCATTTACTGGTGGTACAAATACGGTAAGATGGTTGCCGAACTGCGTGCTCGCAGTAATCTGCCGCCGAGCGACAACTCTTTGCTCTATGTTATTCTGTATGTTTTTGGTGGGGTTGGTGGTCTTATCAACCCTATGATAATGCAGAACGATCTGAACCAAGTGTGGAGTTTGTAAGGCTGTTTTTCTGAGGAGCTGAGAATGAGCATTATGCGGAAGAAGATTCTTCTTTCGGCGCTTGCGGCTGGGCTGGTTGTCGCTTGGTTAAAAGGAAGGTTTATGCCCCCTGGCGTTGTCGAAGGCTACATATCCGTATGCCCATTTAGAGCTGTGACAGGGCTTCCATGCGCCGGATGCGGAATGGCTCACGGTCTTTCTGCGGCCGCTGTGGGAAGGTTCGGGGATGCACTTGTGTACAACCCGTTTTCGATAGCGGTGCTTTTGATGGTGCTTTTGGTTTGTTGGGTCTTGGTGTACGACATTGTGCGCGGTGCAGACCTGCTGGAGAGGATGGTTACAGCATCGAAACCCCTGTTGTTGGCGCTTGCGGCGGCCATGTTGGTTTGGGGCGCTTACCGGGCTTGCAGTGAGCTTTTCTCCAAGGGGGTGCACCAAACCACGGCTTCATCTGCTGTACTGCGCGCTTTGAATGGGCGAGTGAGTGATTCTCTTC
>JBMFPP010000372.1:0-3155 GCA_049969055.1 Armatimonadota bacterium
CGGAGCTTCCGGATTCGTTTTGAAGACCCCCTCAATGCGGATCACCTGGTTGTATGGGCCGTAAAGCAGCCAGTTGTCCGGATCCTGCCACACGACAATTCCAACGTGGCGGTTGTTATGGTTAGCTCGATCAACGGTTACAAGGGTTTCGGCGTACCAATCCCCTTCCGGAGCGACGCTTCTATACATGCGGACGCGGTCTTTCGGCGTAGCCCAAACCCAAATATCCTCCGGGCGGGAAACGGTGAGGCGCAGAGACCCGGGTTTGGCCGTCCAACTGTAACCGCTGAGGCCGGATGGATTATCCCACACCCAGCCGGAGGGGACATCGGTTCCGGTGTAGTTAAACTCGTCGCGGAAGGTAACCTTGCTTTCCAGCAAAGCCTCTCCCGGGCTGGAGGTAATATCCACTCCGGTGAAGGTGCCGGTTTGGAAGTCGGCCTGGTGGTTAACAACGTAGGTGCCGCCGGAAACCAATTCGTAATAAAGCTTGAAGCTGGACAAGTCTGCAGAATTTTCTGCTGGCGCCAAAACGCGGTACTGAACGAAGCGAGCGCCGTCGTGCGCTGGGTTCACATGGTCCAGCGAGGATGTGTAGCGGTCGTTGGGGCCGGTTGGGCCGAGCCATGGGGCAGACTGAAGACCGGCTTCGGTACCGGATGAGCGAATCTGCAGAGAGCCGCCGCCGCGCAGGTTCATCTCTATCTCCAGCAGACGGGACGGCCCTCCAAGGTCGATCACAGGGCCCAGTGCTTCTCCGCCTGCCGGGGCTGTGAGAATATCGGTTGCGGAAAACAAACCCTCGGCACCAACATTGTAAACAAGCGTGGCCGGCCCAAAGCCGGGATCGCCCGAAGAGTCGGAAGAGATGAGAGCGCGAATCTGCACAAAGCGCTTGCCGTTCAGCGCCTGGTTCACGCGGGTGGGCTCCGGAGGATAGTAGTCGGATTCGGAGGTTGGGCCAAGCCAAGGAGCCGATGCCAGCGCCTGGGCTGTGTCCGCACCGCGGAGCTGTACCTTTGTCCCCGCTCCGGTGTAGGAGAATTCGTCGAATTTGGCGGGACCGCGCAGGTCGATCGGGGCGCTGATAAACTCACCGGATTGAGCTGCCGGCCGCGTAACGCGGAAGTAATCAAAGCGTATCTTTGCGGCAGATCCGGCCGACCCCCACGATTTGCACAGCAGTCCCACCGTAACCTTGGGCCAGGTGGTTACGGTTTGCCGGCCGAACAACTTCCAGGGATCCTTCTCAGAGGCCCTAAAGTAAGCGGAGAACACGTCTCCACTGCGTGAAACGCGGATCCAAAGTGTAGAAGAGGAAGAGCTTCCGATGCTCAGAAGCTGTACGGCGTCGTTAACCCAGCCTTCAATCCGCACCTCGCCGGCGGCATAAGGTCCTGCCAGGAACCAGTTGCTTTCGTCCACCCACACAACGATGCCCTGATGGCGCTCTGCCGTTCGGGTGAGCTCTATCTTTGTTTCGGCATCGAAGTCGCCTTCGATCGGTTCTGCCCGGAACATCGCGGCGTAGTTCTTGATCGTAACCCACAAGTCTTCGGGTTTGGCAACGGCCATCTCCAGATAGCCCGGCCGCGCTGTGAAGGAGAAGGAACTCATACCGCTTGGGTTGTCCCAAACCCAGTTTTTGGGTACATCATCACTGGTGTAGTTGAAATTATCGCGGAACACTTCCTGGCGCAGAAAACCCACCATTCCAGGGCTGAAGGCGGCGTCAAGATTGTTCAGTGTGCCGGCTTGAAACTCGGGAGGGTTGACGAGGCGGTACATACTGGCGTTTCCGCGCTGTGCCGAGATAGAGAGCAAAACAGCAGTACACAGAAAGCCAAGCACTTTTCTCGATGCAAGCATGCGTCACCACCGAAGTTGAAGTAGGCCGATCCGGCCTCTGCAATTTAGTTCGCCGATCGAATGAACAAACTCCTTTCGAAACAAACCGAAAAACAAAACTGCATGCACAGCATCAACCGACCGTGTGTTCGATTGCTTAATTGACACAGCAGTGCGCGTGTGTTAGAATTTCGTGCGTGAGGTCCGCCTTATGAATTTCCTTAAGCGTTTGTTAGACAGCAACGAACGAGAGCTTCGCCGCCTCTGGGAATACGTCCGCCAGATAAACGCCCTTGAGCCGAGGATCGAGAGGCTCAGCAATGAAGAGCTTCGCGCCAAAACTGACGAATTCAAGGCGGTTATTGAAGAGAGGCGGCGGCCGCTCTTGGAGGCATTGAAGCAGATCGACGAGGAGCTGCGCGAACTGCCGCGCCAGGCCGCGGAGGGCGGCGGTTTGGTCCCGGACCGGCGCAAGGTTCTGGAAGAGCGTAAGGAAGAAACCACCAAGGAGCTCTACAAAGTGGAGCAGGAGGTTTTAAACGAGCTTCTGCCGGAGGCTTACGCCGTTGTTCGGGAGGCAAGCCGCAGAACGATAGGCCTGCGCCACTACGACGTTCAGCTCATAGGCGGCGTTGTGCTTCATCAAGGGCGGATTGCCGAGATGAAAACCGGCGAAGGCAAAACGCTCGTCGCCACCCTCCCGCTGTACCTGAACGCACTTCTTGGGCGCGGCTGTCATTTAGTTACCCATAACGACTATTTGGCCAAGCGCGACGCCGTTTGGATGGGCCCCATTTACCACATGCTTGGTCTGACGGTTGGGGTAATCCAGTCGGCCCAGTCTACATCCGAAGAAGGGTTACAACCGTCCTACATCTACGACCCCACCTACGAGCCGGAAGATCCGCGCTGGCGTCATCTGCGCCGCATCACAAGACGCGAGGCCTATCAGGCCGACATCACCTACGGTGTCCACAGCGAGTTCGGCTTTGACTATCTGCGCGACAACATGGTTCACTCTCTGGACGATCTCGTCCAAAGGGAGCTTTACTACGCAATCGTGGATGAAGTTGACAGCATCCTGATAGACGAAGCGCGCACACCGTTGATTATTTCCGGCATCCCTGAGGAATCCACGGAGCTGTACTACAAGGTGGACCGTGTGGTTGCGCGGCTGATCAAGGATGTGGACTACACGGTGGATGAAAAGGCCAAAACAGCCATGCTCACCGACGAGGGCGTGGCAAAGGTTGAGCTCGGCCTGGGCGTTAAGAACCTGGCGGAGGACGTGGAGCTTATGCACCACG
>JBMFPP010000373.1:0-3149 GCA_049969055.1 Armatimonadota bacterium
CCCGCTGAAACGCCGATTATGTAAGGGTCCGCAAGTGGATTCCCCAGAAGTCCCTGAAGCGCCGCCCCGGAGGTGGAAAGCGACAGCCCAACAATTCCGGCCAAAACCACCCTCGGGAACCGATACTCCAGCAGTATCGCTAGGGTATCCGCAGAAGCGCGCCCTAACCGCGGTCCAACCACCGGCACCCAGCCGAACAGCACTGCCGCCGTTTCTCTTAAGCTGATCTCTGCGGCGCCCACAGATGCGGCAAAAACAGCCACAGCAACCGCCAAAAGTCCAAAACCGATTACTGATGCCGCCAAGCGGCGGAGGAGAGAGCCGCCGATCTGCACCGCCGGAGGGTGATGGGAATGCGCCGAGCCCGGACCGGCAAAATCATGACCGCATGTCTTGGTCTCCGAGGTCACCCGCTTCAATCTCCGCTCATCCGCCGTTCAAGAAGTTCTGACAAACCAATAATACCAGATTGAACGTCAAAACTTCTTGTCCGCGTTTTTTCTCTTGCCCCCATCCCTTCTAGCTCTTCTCTCAAACGCTTGCCCTCACCCCTAACCCCTCTTCCGAACCCGGGAGGGGGATTAGGGGTGAGGGCAACACCTGCGGCAATGCGGCTACTTTTTGGCAAACAGCTTTGGATGGATGAACTTTGCGAGCATCTCGACTCCATCCGCCAAACGCGGGCCGGGAAGCTCAACCAAGTCTGGATCGGGATGGTACACCCGCCGATTTACCACAGCCGGAACAGAACGCCAAACAGAGCTTGAGAACAGCGCCGGCGCCTGCTGTTTGGAAATGAAAATCACATCCGGTTTGCGCTGAACAGCTTTTTCAACGGAGAAGATGGGGTACGGCGCCCCAGCATCGGCGGCGATGTTTCTACCTCCGGCCAACCTGATACAGTCATCCATGAAAGTGTTCGGCCCAACCACTATCAGGGGACGGAATTGGATAATGCTTAGGACCTTGGGGCGGCTCCGCACGCCGGCCAGCACAGCCCGCACGCGGTTCAGCTTGGACCTCATCTGCTTTGCAACGCGCTTTGCGGCCCCCTCTGCTCCCGTAGCGCGTCCCACAAGCTCGATTGCGGCTATGGTTTCCTCAACCGTGTGCGGATCGATGGTGAAGACGGGCAGTTTCAGCGCCTCCATCCTTGCAATGCTGGCTTTCTGCAGGTTGGTTACCGCCAAAACCATGTCGGGCTTTAGGCTCAGGATCTTCTCGTAGTTGAGCTGAACCCCTCCTACTTTGGGAAGGGCACGGGCCGCCGGTGGATAGTCGCAAAAATCGGTTACGCCGACCACCCGCGGCCCTAAACCCAGCGCGAAAAGTATCTCCGTATTGCTCGGTGCCACAGAAACGATGCGCTTCGGCGGCGACGGCAGAACAAACAGCTTGCCCCGACTGTCGCGCACCCGGATCGGCTGTCCGCACACCGGCAGACTTAGAACAACCGCCAGCACCAAAAAGCACGCGCGGAGCAATGGTAGCTAAACCTCCTTAACTTTGAGCTTGGACACCTCTATCTCTCCCAAACCGAGCTCACTGCCCCTCACGATGTGCTCCACATCGGTCGGCTTCAGGCCTTTCACGGTTAAGTACCTGCAGGCATAAGCGTCAACCGAAGCCGGATCAACCCCAACAACCACCTGATGCGGGTGGGTTACCTCGCCGGGACCTTTGGGCCCGCGGGTTTGCAGGGCTATTGTGGCATCCAGAATGATCAACGTGGGCCTCAGCGCCGCGTTGAGCTCCGCAATGCAGTTGTGAAGATTTGACCTATGGTAGCCCTTGCGGTTCCAAATAACGCCCATCAGCTTCTTCATGGAGAAGGAGCATTTCGCCGCCTCGTGATCTTTGGCCACCGGAATCGGTATGAACACGTCTGCATTCAGAACATCCCTCGCCACCTTCTGCACCACATTGTCCGCTTTGTGCTGGGGATAAGAAGACATATCTATCTCTTTGTAAAGCGACTCGTCGGAGGGTGATATGAGCGCGGCCTTAGTACCTTTCACCGCTTCCGCCGTGCCGTTGGCCTGGAAGGAAAGCTGGGGATCGTCCAGCGTGTAGTCCAAAACAGTGATTCGGGAAGCACCCGCCCGTTCGCACAGCTGGATAACGGCGCGCAGAACTTCCGGTGTTGTGGTGGCCCCAACGGAAGGATCGCGCTGAAAGCCGATGTTGGGAGAAAGAACCACTTTGTCTCCCGGGCGAACGTACCTTTCTATTCCTCCAAACGCGCTGACAGCGTCTTCAACCGCTTTAGCGCTGTTTTTGTTCTCGGCAACGGCTAAATCGATTCCCTCCGGCTTGCCAACCAGCCGCGGCCCGGCGGTCTTCCCGGGGCCGGATGCAGGCTTCGAACAGCCGGAAAGCCCCAGCTGGGCCAGCACAGCCGCCGCGGCAGTGCCGCCAACCGCCGTTAGAAAACTGCGCCTGCAAATTTTGGGTTTCATCGCATTAAGAGCTCCTTCTCATCCCATCAAACAAGAAGTTTTGACAAACAAACAGGGACTAATTGAACGTCAAAACTTCTTGCCGGCTTTTACACCCTGATAAGCCTGATCTTCGATGGATCGCCCTGTCCGAGGCCGATCTTGGCCGCCGCGGTAATCGCCCGCGGTGGCCTTCCCACCTGATCCAGAGGCGGCAGGCCGATCTCCTTCCGACGGGCCTCGAGTATCTGAAGGCCTATGGTATCCACCGCTACCGGATCGGTGCCTACCATTATGCCGCCGAAATCCCATCCGAACTGCGCGCGCAGACCCGGGCCACCGTTGGCTTGCGGCCTCAACACGTCAACCACTATCAGGCGGGTCTTGCCGCGAATCGGCGGAAGGGCGTTCAGCTCGGCGGCTGGGGCGCAGTTGTCACCGTGGTGGTCTCCGGGGTTGTGGTGGGAGCCGTAGTGGTTTTTCAAAGCTAACGTTATTCCCGCTATCGAATGGTCCTTCAAAATGGGAATGTTCACAAGGGCGGTTATCTGGCGGGTGAGTATTTTGCTGAGCCTTCCGTTAAAACTGCCGTTCCTCATCGGCTCGTCTTCGTAGCCCACAACTGGATCTGTGCCGTAGCACCGCACCCCGGGCTTATCCACATTAATCGTATATCCGGACTTGGTGAGATCAGCGTTCGATCTATCCCAG
>JBMFPP010000374.1:0-3149 GCA_049969055.1 Armatimonadota bacterium
GCGGGAAACCCGGCGATGTGGCCGTTCCGGACCCCAACCACCTGCGCGAACGCGGCATAGATACCCACCGAATGCCGCTCAGGCTGACCATGCAGTATCTGGAGTCCGAATTGGGTGCCAAAAGCATCCTTCTGGCCGTCCAGCCGAAAAGCGCTTCCATCGGCTCTGAGATGTGCTCCGAAGTGCGCTCTGCGGCGGTTGGTTTGGCTAACCTGCTTCGGCAAGTTCTAATTGGGTGTGATAAGAAAGCGGGGTGAACTATGGTTGCGCAACATGAACTCCTTACCAAGCTGTGGACGCGGTTCCCCGATGTACTGCGGCACCCGGAGGAGTATGTGAAAGACCAGATAGTGGTTACGGTTGGTAGGGAAGCACTGCCGGAAGTTACAGCCTACGCGGTCAACTCCCTGGGAGCCAGGTTTGTTATCAGCGTCGCCACCGACATGCGCGAGAAAACCGGCGACTTTCGGTTTTCACACGTGGTGGCCTTCGACAAACAGCATACTTTCTTAGTGCTTCAGTGCCACGTGCCTCCCGATGACCCCACGGTTAGGTCTGTTACCCCGATGGTTCCGGCCGCCGGCTGGGCAGAGCGGGAGGCGCGGGATCTGCTGGGCATAATTCCTGTCGGGCATCCGGATCCGCGCCGTTTGGTCCTCCCCGACGATTTTCCAGAAGGTGTGCACCCTCTCCGCCGCGAGTACCGGTACAATGAACGTTTTGCATCCACCCCGCAGAACGCTCCGCCGCGCAGGGAAGCCCCGGAAGGCACCACAGTGGTCCCGCTCGGACCTTTCTACCCAACTCTGGAGGAACCGGCCTACTTCCGCTTGTTCCTCGACGGCGAAAAGGTTGTTGGGTGCGACTACCGCGGCTTCTACAATCACCGTGCCATCGAAAAGCTCGGCGACAGCGAGCTGAACTACAATCAGATACCCTTCGTTGCCCAGCAGATATGCGGCATATGCGGTCAGGCACACTCCTGCGCCTACTGCGAGGCCGTGGAGAGGGCCTGCGGTATCGATGTCCCCATGCGCGCAAAATACATCCGCTCCATCCTTTTGGAGCTGGAGCGCATACACTCCCATCTGCTTTGGGTCGGTCTTGCAGGGCATATTTTGGGGTTCGACACGGTGCTGATGCAGGTGTGGCGCATCCGCGAGCCGGTAATGTGGCTGATGGAGCGCGTAACCGGCAACCGCAAGCACTACTCGTCCAACCTGCCCGGCGGCGTGCGGTTCGATATCGACCAAGAGGCGGCCGAGGATATAAAGCGCGTGCTTGATAAGGTGGAGGCCGAATTCAAAGAGGTTGCAGACGCCGTGGCGGTTGATACAACTCTGATGGTTCGATTGAAGGGAGTTGGCATCTTAACGGAAGAGGATGCGCGCGCTTACGGGGCTGTTGGTCCCACCGCCAGAGGCTCCAACGTTCCTATCGATGTGCGGGTGGACCATCCGTACGCCGCCTACGCCGAGCTTGGGGTTCAGATTCAGTATCAAGACGGCTGTGACTGCTGGGCCAGAACGATGGTGCGCATTCTGGAGGTGTTCGAGTCCATACGCCTCGTTCGGAAAGCGCTGAACGACATGCCGGGCGGTCCCGTAATGGCAAAGATAGAAAGCGAACTGCCCTCCGGAAGGATAGGGTTGTGCTCAGTGGAGGCGGCAAGGGGTGAAGCTCATCACTATGTGCTAACCGGGGACGACAACCGGCCGTACCGCTGGCGGGTGAGGGCGCCCACCTACCCAAACCTTCAGGCCGTTCCGTGCATGATACAGGGCGAGCAGTTGGCGGACGTGCCGATAAGCATCGGCAGTTACGACCCTTGCTTTTCCTGCACAGAGCGAGTTGAAACCATTGATGTGAACACCAACCAAATGCGGGTTTACACCAGGCAGGAGCTGGAGGAGATGAGCAGACGCAAAAGCTGGGCTTGAAGGGTTTTGCAGAACCAAAAGCGATGGGTTGAACTGCAAAACTCTTCAAAGGAGTGAAGGTTATGTTTAAAGCCAAGTTCAAAGAAGCGGTTATTTGCTTCAAGGCGGGCCGCGTTACACTGCCGTATCCGTTTCAGCCTTCGGAGGTTCCGCCCAAATTCAGAGGCAGAATTGAATTCGATGCCAGAAAGTGCATAGGCTGTGGCGGCTGTGCCCGGGTATGCCCACCGCGCTGCATAGTTATAGAGGACATCGGCGAGGTAGCCCGACTCACCTTCCACCTCGACCGGTGCATCCAATGCGCCAGATGCTACGAAGTGTGCCCTGAAAAAGCGATCTGGCCAACGGATAAGTTTGAAACCGCAACCCCCAATAGGTCCGACTTGAAGTCGGAGATGATCATCTGGATGTCAAGCTGTCAGCGGTGCGGCCGCTGTTTCGAAACTGACAACGCCATAGACAAGTTCCGCACCGTTCGCTGGAGAGGGCGCGGACCGGGAGAGGAAAACAAACACGGTATCTACCCGGCCGGTCCTCCGATAAAGCTTGCCAAGCCGGAGCCGCTGGTTAGAGAGGAGGCCGCCTGATGATGATTCAAGAGCTGTGCCGAAAGATGTTCAAAAAGTCGCTTTGGCTGTTTCACACCAACTGCGGCGCCTGCAACGGCTGTGACATCGAAGTGATCGACGTGCTTACTCCCTATTACGATGTGGAGCGGTTCGGCATGAAGCTGGTGGGCAGTCCGCGGCATGCAGACGCGCTGGTGGTATCCGGTGCAGTAAGCCGCCAGGTTGCTCCGGCTCTTAGGCGCCTGTACGAAGCCACACCCGACCCGAAAGTGGTGATTGCGGTTGGCACCTGCGCGGTAGGGGGGAACATTTGGTTCGACACTTACAATGTACTGGGCGGTGCAGACACGGTGGTTCCCGTGGATGTTTACATACCTGGGTGCCCCCCAAGACCGGAGGCGATTATATACGGCGCGGCGCTGGCGTTGGGGATTGTTCCAAAGAAAATCGAACCGCAGAAGCAGCAGCATCTGCCCCCGGGGTTTGACCTGGAAAGCTACCTTGAAAAGGAGCGAACGCGGGTAGCAGCTTAGCGGCTTTTGCACCTGTTGAAGTTTGGCGAAGGGCGCGGGTGCGCCTCCAAGTGCAGAGGCGCACGGTTGCGCGGCACAAACCCTCAGTGCGGGGGGCGCATTTCGGG
>JBMFPP010000375.1:0-3148 GCA_049969055.1 Armatimonadota bacterium
GCCGGAACCGGGGATTTCTGTAACCCTACTGCAGGCAATCCCCGCTAGGGAACGCATGTTTTGGATCATCGAAAAAGCCACAGAGCTGGGAGTGGACTGCATAATTCCAGTGTTTACGAACAAGTCGGTTCAGCCAGACCTTGTGCACAAAGAAAAGCCGCACAGATGGGAACAAGTTGCTCTGCGCGCGGTGCGCCAATGCCGGCGCGCAAGGGTTCCTGAGGTCCATCAACCGGTTGTCTTTGCCGAAGCACTGAATCTGCCGGCGTGGAAAAATTCCGAGGTGAAGTGGCTCCTTGCGGGTCCGGGGCAGCAGACAACTCCCCATCCTCTCTCGGCAGGCACCGCGGCGATTGCCGTCGGTCCGGAGGGCGGCTGGACAGCAGAAGAGGAAGATTTGCTTGTGCGCGCCGGCGCAGTGCCTGTTTCGCTGACCGGTCGAATACTGCGCGCCGAAACCGCGGCTGTGGTTGGAACTGCGGCTGTGTTGATGCTCTACGGCGACCTACGCATCCGCCCTGCGCAAACCGATGCACAAAACTGCCCCCTCAATAGGGGCTTTCCTTTGGCAGACACCCCAGATAACGAAGCGCCAGAACCCAGGCGGCGTAATCATCAATAGGTACAGGAGGGGTGAGAAGCCCACGCGGAAGCAGTTTCCAAATACCGCGCGGAGGGTTGCATTGGAAGTAAAGGCGCCGGGCCTCCAAAGTACTGCCGTGCTCGGGAACCAACTCGACATTGTGGTGAAGACCAAAAGCCCTCAACGAGGCCAAAGCAGAAGAGGCACCCGTACGATCCCCAAGCACCACGGCGCGCACGGAATATTCCCGAAGAAACTCGGCCACGGCCGCCGGTCCGTCTGCGGATGGAACAACGCGCCTAGCAGCGCATTCTCCATCTGCCGACACCACTGCCAATCCCCAACGAGAAGCTCCCGGGTCAATCGCCAATACCAACTGATCTCCGCGCAAATATGCAAATTTGCAGTCCAATGCCAAAATGACCGCTCCGCTTAGGACGATCGGGCACCCTCACTGCTGATCAAGAAGTTTTGGCGTTCAATTTAATCACTCTTTTTTGCCAAAACTTCTTGCAAGAAGTTTTGGCGTTTGATTAATCCCCGCTCACAAAACTTCTTGAAGGCAGTACGCGCCTAGCCCCAACAAAGCGGCGGCTGTATGATCCGCTGTTTAGGCTGTCGATTCGGATCCCCCTTTGTCTGTTGGACGCGTGTATAAATTTACCTCCTCCGATGTAAACACCGACGTGCCCCACACCGCCGCCGCGGCGGAAGAACACCAGATCCCCGGGTTCCAAATCCGACATTTTTACGCTCTTGCCAACACTGAACTGCTCACGCGAAGTTCTTGGAAGCCTCACTCCGGCAACCGTTCGGAAAAGGTAGCTTGTGAAACCCGAGCAGTCGAAACCGCGCGGAGAAGATCCGCCGCGCATGTAGCGCCCTCCGCGGTAGGATAAAGCGGTGCGGACCAACAGCTCTCTTTTGGCATCATCAGACGGTTTGGCTTTCTCATCAGGCCGCTCTTCCGAAGATGGAGGTGTCCAAGCCTCTTCCTCGCGCAGGAGATCGCTTGGCGCTTCCTGCTCTAAGGCGTTTAACTCGCCCAACGAGGGTCTTACCCAGGTGCGCGGTCGAGCAGGACGGCGATGCTTAGGGGTTAAAGCGGCCACCTGCTTGCGCTCTTTGCTCGATGCTTTGAGACTCCGTTCGCCGTTCTGCGCAGATCCAGCGCCCGAGGCCGCTTTGGGGATAATCAGAACCTGCCCGATTTGAAGTCGATCGCCGGCGTTGTTGGCCGAGGCCAAAGCATCCACTGAGACTCCGTACCGCTTAGCCAAGTCGTAAAGGGTATCTCCCTTTCGGACCACGTGTCTCAATGTTTTCGCTGGAGATTTCTCTGCAGCTTTGGGAGCAGTGCGCCGCTTACCGGTGCGCAAAGAGGAGCGGTGGTTAGAATCTGGGATAACAAGCACCTGCCCGATGCTCAGCTTATCTCCTGCTTTGTTTGCTTCTGCTAAAACTTTAAGAGGAATTGAAAAGCGGCGTGCAATGCTTGTGAGCGTATCGCCCTGTTTGACCGTGTACCTTCGATCGGCTTGCGCACCCCCTGCTCCGAGTGCAAGCAGAGCCACCCCTCCCACGAAGGCCACGGCCCGAAGCGTCCAATGCTTCAAGGCCCCTCATCCTTTCGCTGGACTTACTGCACGCCTAGTTTACCAACAACTGCTAGGTCCTGTCAACCATCGGTTAGCTCCATCGAACCGTACAGGTGGGAAAGGTTCGGCACGGACCTGAAGGCGGCGGTTTTGGCGCAGATTGGAGCTGAAGTTTGCGCATCCAACCCTCACTTTTTGCGCTGAAGTCCCTTGCTCTACAAATAGAAAGGTGGTATAATAGCACCGCAAAACGGGGAGTGGCGCAGTTTGGTAGCGCACCTGTATGGGGTGCAGGAGGTCGCAGGTTCAAATCCTGTCTCCCCGACCATTTGAAGCCCGGGTGGTTGCCGCCCGGGCTTTTCTGTTTTGAAATGCGCTAGTAACTGCGCAACGTTTGAGGCAAAAAGGTTTCGTTTTTTCACTCGATCGCCATGCGTTACGATAAGGCACATCACAATGGCACAATCTGCTTTAAACGCACTAGCAACCAAAAGCTGTGATATTCTGGGAGCAGGTCCGGCTCACAATATCTGGTGTTCATGGATGAAGCACATCGCCTTGCACCCCGCGAAGACCCTGAAAACGAGGAGAGGAAAGCAGTGCGCGGCATCTTAATCAGCGAGAGTAGAGAGAAACATCTGCATTTGTACTGCAGCACAGGCGTGACGCCTGTGGTACCAGCTTGGTTGCGAAGACGCTAGGGTTAGGGAATCTAGTGTGGTTTTTGGTGGAAACAGGCCAAGCAAGAAGTTTTGACGTTCAATTAGTTCACGTTTGCAAACCGTTTTGCCGAGTTCAATTAGTTGTTGTTGGTTTCGGCAAAACGGTTTGTTTGTCAAAACTTCTTGATAGTGCCTAAATATGGCGGAGGGGGTGGGATTCGAACCCACGGGCCTCATCGGCCGACGGTTTTCAAGACCGCTCCCTTAAACCACTCGGGCACCCCTCCTTATTTTCAATCGTACCA